>JAMPYH010000302.1 GCA_023700785.1 Candidatus Zixiibacteriota bacterium | reverse complement strand
GCCGGTTTGTTGCTGATCGGTGTGTACGCAGGTACGTTTAATTACCAGGAAGTGTTTAACGCCGCCGCCGGTGGCACGATCCCGGCTACCATTCTCACGCTCGCCGCGATCGGTGTGTTTGCGGGCGCGATAGGGAAGTCCGCGCAATTCCCGCTGCATGTCTGGTTGCCGGACGCGATGGAAGGCCCGACACCGGTCTCCGCGCTGATCCATGCCGCGACCATGGTTGCCGCCGGTGTATATCTGGTGGCGCGCTCGATGAATCTGTTTGTCGCGTCTGCCGACGCGGCACTGGTGGTAGCGGTCATCGGATTGATCACATCGTTCATGGCTGCCTCGATCGGCCTGGTGCAAAACGACATCAAGCGGATCCTCGCGTTTTCGACCTGCTCGCAACTTGGCTACATGATCATGGCGCTGGGACTTTATGGATATGATACGGCCAACGGCCATCACTCGGCCGGATATGTCGCCGGCACTCTGCATCTCATGACTCACGCGTTCTTCAAAGCGCTCCTGTTCCTCGGCGCGGGGTCGGTTATCCACGCCGTGCATACCAATGATATCCAGGATATGGGCGGCCTACGGGGCAAGATGAAGTGGACGCACCTCACCTTTGTGACGGCGTCGCTCTCCATCGCCGGCATTTTCCCGCTCTCCGGATTCTGGTCCAAGGATGAGATCATCGCGACCGCCTATCACCACCCGGTCTTTTTTGTCTTCACTCTGGCGATCGCGTTTATGACCGCGTTTTACATGTTCCGCCTGGTCTTTTTGACCTTTTACGGCGAGCCGCGGGATCATCACCGGTATGAACACGCGCACGAATCGCCGCGCGTCATGACCTGGCCGCTGATCTTTTTGGGCGTGCTGTCGATCTGCGCCGGGTGGGTCGCGTTGCCCTGGCTGTCGCACGGATATTCGTCATTTGTCTTTTTCGGCGCCGAGCCGCACCACGCCGAGCCGTCATATTTCCTGATGATCCTCTCCACTGTTGTGGCGGTATCGGGGATAGGGCTGGCGTATCTGGTTTACTATAAACATTCGATCTCGGCCGACGCGATCGCGGCGAAGTTCAAACCGCTCTACACGCTGCTCTACAACAAGTATTATTTCGATGAGCTATATGACAAAGTGATCATCCAGCCGATCCTGAAATTCGGCAATTTCATGTGGACATTCGACGCGAAGGTCGTTGACGGCGCCGTGAACGGCACGGGCTGGCTGACAATGGTTGGTTCTGAGATACATCAATGGTTCGATACTTGGATCGTTGACGGCGCGGTGAACGGCTCGGGCTGGGTGGTGCGGCAGTGTGGTGGGTTGCTGCGGTACCTCCAATCCGGTCGCGTTCAATTCTACGCGCTCTTTATGATCGGCGTGCTGGTGATGTTCGGTCTCTACAAGATCGACACAAACAACATCGACCTCCCCTGGCCGACGCTAACCGTGATCTTTGTCGTGGCGGTGCTGGGGATGGCGATCTTCACCCGCATTACCGGCCGGACCAAACCGGCGGATTCGCAGGATAATTCGTGACGTTGAAGGATAGATGCTGACATGGGAATACTGAGTTTACTTGTGTTTATCCCGCTGCTGGGGATGGTGGCGGTGATGGTGATGCCCAAAGAGCAGAAGAGCGCGATCCGCTGGACCGCGACGATCTTCTCCGGCATCCCCGCGGTGATGTCGCTCTGGCTGGTCTGGGATTATTTTGTGAACTATTCCGGTTCAGCCGCGATGGCGTATATGGAGGGACCCTACGCCTGGATCCCGTCGCTCAATATTCAATATCTGCTCGGCGCTGACGGCATCTCCGTGCCGATGCTTGGCCTGACCGGTCTGCTCAGTTTCATCTCCATCGTCGCGTCGTTTGGCATTCAGAATCGCGTCAAAGAATATTTCGCGTTTTTCCTGTTGCTTGAAGTCGGCATGATGGGCGTCTTTGTCGCCCTGGATTTCTTCCTCTTCTATATCTTCTGGGAAGTGATGCTGGTGCCGATGTACTTCCTGATCGGTATCTGGGGCGGGCCGCGGAAAGAGTACGCGGCGATCAAGTTCTTCCTCTATACGCTGTTCGGCTCGATCTTCATGCTGGTCGCCATCCTGGTGCTCTATTTTACCAGCGAGCCGCATACGCTGAACATGTTGACCCTGATCCAGTCAGCGCCGGGGCTTTCGCATATCCTGCAGATGGTCTGCTTTATCTTCTTCTTTATCGCGTTCGCGATCAAAGTTCCGGTCTGGCCGTTCCATACCTGGTTGCCGGACGCTCACGTGGAAGCGCCAACCGCGGTATCGGTCATCCTTGCCGGCGTGCTGTTGAAAATGGGCACATACGGTATGCTTCGGATAAGCTGGCCGATGTTCCCGTCGGCGTTGCAGGCGCTCTCTTTCTGGATCGCCCTGCTGGGGGCGATAGCGATCATCTATGGCGCGTTAGTATCCATGGCGCAGAAAGATCTGAAAAAGCTGGTGGCCTATTCGTCCGTTTCGCACATGGGCTACTGCATGCTCGCGCTCGGCGCGTTTGGCTCAGTGCAGGCGATCGCCGGCTGTATGTTCCAGATGATCTCGCACGGTCTTATCACCGGCGCGCTGTTCCTTTTGGTAGGCGTCCTGTATGACCGCGCGCATACCCGCGAGATCGCAGTGTTCGGCGGCATCGGCACTAAACTCCCGATCTATACCGGGATCATGGTGTTCTTCTCGATGGCCGCGCTCGGCCTGCCGGGGATGTCCGGTTTTATCTCTGAGTTCATGATCTTCATCGGCGCGTTCAGCCAGTTAAACCCGTACTTGGTCGGCATCTCCATCCTTGGTGTGGTGCTCGGAGCGGCGTACATGCTTCGTATGGTCCAGCGCGTATTTCTCGGCGAGTTCAATCTCGCCAAATGGGGCGGGCTGACTGAGATCAACGGCCGCGAGCTGTTCACGGTGATCCCGTTGATGATCCTGACCCTGTTGATCGGCGTTTATCCGAAGCCACTCAATGACCTGATGAATGCCACGTTGGTCAATCTCGTCCAGTTGATGGGCAGGTAAGGTTATGATTCCGCAGCTACCGCCATTCAATTACACGATGATGCTCCCGGAGATATTCCTCTTCGTCTGGGCGTTGGTGGTTTTCACCTACGATCTGGTTTCCAAGCGGAACAATGGGAAAACAGTTGTCTGGCTGGCGATGCTCGGCCCCGCGATCTCGGGCGTACTGCTTTATCTCGTCGGTTTCGGCAATGGCTTCGGCACGATGTTCTTTAATGACCCGATGGCGGTCTT
>JAMPYH010000301.1 GCA_023700785.1 Candidatus Zixiibacteriota bacterium | reverse complement strand
TTCGAGCAGGCGGGACTTCAGCCGAAAGGGACCGACGGCTTCCTTCAGCCGTTTGAGTTCGTCAAAAAGATCAGTCAGGGTCCGTCGAACAAGCTGACGGTCAACGGCGTCGCGCTTCAGATCAACGAAGAGTGGATGCCGATGAACCAATCCGCCAGCAAATCGTTTTCGTTTGGCAGCGTGATCCCGGTTGAGCACGGTATCGTGACCGAGGACAGCGCTTACAATGATTATGCGGGTAAGCAGGTCGAAGGTCAGGCGCTGCTGATAAAGCGTTACGCTCCCGCGGACTCTGTCAACCCGCATGTTGACTTTACCAGGTACAGCAATCTTACCGACAAGATCCTGACCGCGACCAGTCGCAAAGCGGCGGCAGTCTTTTTTGTGACGCCGTCGGATCATGACGACACCCTCCAGCTGGCCGGCCTTACCCATGTTACGCCCAAGGATGTTCCGATCATTTTTCTGCGGCGAAAGGCGCTGGAAAAACTAGGATTAAGCATTGACTCGCCTGTCATAAACTCAGCGGTCGGACAGGTCGAACTGATCCCGGTCAAAGACACCGGCTACAATGTGATCGGCTATCTTCCGGCAGAGAGCGACACGACGGTGGTCGTGGGGGCGCATTTTGATCATCTCGGCTGGGGTGGCGTTGCCTCGCGGCACGCCGGCGGCGAACGGTTGATCCACTACGGCGCCGATGATAACGGCTCGGGTACAGCTGGATTGATCGAACTTGCCCGCTATTTCGCTTCCCGGCAGGATCAACTCCATTATTCGATGCTCTTCGGCGCGTTCTCCGGAGAGGAGGCCGGTATCCTCGGATCAGCTTATTATGTCAAGCATATGACCGTGGATTCGAGCAAGATCCGGATGATGCTCAATATGGATATGATCGGGCGTCTGCGTGATCAGGAGAGCGGCCTGGCTATTTTTGGCACCGGCACTGCCACCGAGTTTGCGGACTACTTTAAGGATCTGACTCGCGAAGACCTCCAGATGGCGTTCAGGGAACCAGGGACCGGACCGTCGGATCATACGGCGTTCTATAACAGCGGTATCCCGGTGCTGCACTTTTTCACCGGTGCGCATGAGGATTATCACAAACCCAGCGATACGCCCGACAAGATCGACAGCGAAGGGACGCTTAAAGTGGTTTCGTTGGTGGCGGACATCGCCATGCATTTTGATTCCCTCAACAAACCTTTGAACTTCCAGAGGACCAAGGATCCGGATGAAGGGAAACGGCGATCTTCGTTTTCGGTGACACTTGGCATCATGCCTGATTATGTCGCGCAGGTAAAAGGGGTCAAAGTTGATGGTGTTACTCCTGACCGTCCCGGCGAACGGGCCGGGATCCTGAAAGGCGATACCATTATTAAGATGGGAACCTTGGTGATCGACGACATCTACGCATACATGAACGCGCTGGGGAAATACCGCAAGGGTGACAGCATCACCGTCGTTATCGAGCGCGGTGCGGACACTCTTGATCTGCCGGTCGTTTTCAAGTAACAGGCTAAACATACAAAGAACGGCGTGCGTCTGATAATACAGAAGCGCGCCGTTTTTATGTGGGGATCACGGCTATTGGCTGATAATCCGCTCGATAAGCCTGGCGTCGTCTTTAAGCAAATTGGACTTCACCAATCTTGGCACCAGATCTCGCCAGGCTGGGTCGGCCGCGAAGACCTGCTTGAAGATCGGCAACGCCTTTTCTATCTGCCCCTGCTCGACAAACGTCACCGCCTGCCAAAAGCTGATCTCTACATTGCCGGGAGTTAGCGCGGCAGCCTCCGAGTACGCTTTCGCGGCTTCATCGATCTTCCCTTCGGTTATCAATTCATCCCCCCGATCGACCATTTTGTACGCCTTGTTGAGATTTAGCAAACGCCGCAGCTCGACCAACGGCTCCGGCGAGTCATCCACTCTCAAATCGACGATCCTGTCGCGCCATGCTTGGCCCGTCGGTGTGCCGCTGACCACCAACATCGCGGCAGATTGCTTGCCCCGAATGTCTCCGCCTTCTCGCTGCGCAGCCTCCAGAGCCGCCATCATCCGCTCGGCAAGACTTCCCCTGGTCTCTTCAAATGCTACTGCCATCGCCCCACACACAGTGTTTTTCGTCATCAGGTTCGCCTGACACGAATAGTGCTTTCCACTGAGATGTCCCGCGGCTTCGATGCATTTCTCGCCGGTATAAACCGCGACTCTCCCCTGGCGATCGATCATCGCTACCTGCCTGGCCTGATTGGTAGAGTCCGACGCCAACAACCCTTTGAGCGCCCAGTCAGCCGGCTTCCCCAACCGCATCATGGCCAGACCAAGCGGGCCGTACGCGAAATCGACAAACGACTGCGTGGCGACTACGCCTACTCCCGGCTCGGCCCAGATGACATCGGCTACCTTGAAATAGTGCGACTGAACCGCCGCGCCAAACTCGCCGGTCGCGCTGTCATACGCCACGATCGAATAGGTGTGCGCCAGATCTGTGCCGGTCCCGGCCTGAAGAGTAGCGGAGAGGAGGATTGACGCTAACACTGCGGCCTTGCCTTTACGCATGGGTATGCCCTTTCTATCCAATGAGTTAAACCTTGCACTTCGATTTCCGTTCGATTTACTGAACTTGGCCGAACTATTTCTCGTATTCGGTCTGAATATCTCGCACAACCGCGAGTATTTGAGGTAAACAACATGCACCGAATCGACCCTGATTCCGCGTTAGTTATGAGCATTAGAACCGGAGACAAAAAAGCACTGGCCGCGCTGGTGGAAAAGCATAAAAAAATGGCCTTTCGCACGGCGCTTGGGATGGTCGGCAATCGCGAGGACGCGTACGACATCTCGCAGGAGGCGTTTCTCCGGGTTTACCGCTCGGCGGAGACATACGACCAGAAGCAGCCGTTCCTCCCCTGGTTCTACGCGATCATTGCCAATCTGAGCAAAACCTGGCTGAAGCGGCGGCAAGTTGCCGCCAGGCGGTCGCTTCCACTGGAAGAGACGGAATATCTCATATCGGATGACGCGTCGCCGGAGAGCCAGGTGATCGAGGCGGAGACGATCCAGCGGTTGCGCCAGGCTTTGCTGCAGCTGGATTTCGATGACCGTGAGATAATCATGCTTCAGCATTTCCGCAATATGTCGTATGATGAGATCGCGGAAACATTGGGGATCCCGCGCGGCACGGTGATGTCGCGGCTGTATTACGCCAGAAAGAAGTTAGCCAATCTGATGAGGCGAAGTGATGGATGAACGATGGCAGAAACTCCTGGCGGGCTACCTTGACAATGAAT
>JAMPYH010000300.1 GCA_023700785.1 Candidatus Zixiibacteriota bacterium | reverse complement strand
GAGGAGCGTGAGACGCGGGGGTTCATCTCGATCACGACCAGGCGGCCCGTTCTCGGATTGACCGCGAACTGCACATTGGAGCCGCCCGTATCGACAGAGACGCGTCGAAGGATCGCCGCCGCGGCATCCCGCATCCGCTGAAACTCTCTGTCCGTCAGGGTCTGAGCCGGCGCGACTGTCAGCGAGTCGCCGGTGTGAACTCCCATTGAATCAAAGTTCTCGATGGAGCAGATCACCACGAAATTATCGCGGCAGTCGCGCATCACTTCCAGTTCATACTCTTTCCAGCCGAGCAGAGATTCTTCGACCAGCACCTGCGCGACCGGCGAAAGCGCCAGACCGCGATTGACGATCGTCTCGAGTTCTTCAAGATTGTACGCGATCCCTCCGCCTGAACCGCCGAGCGTGAACGAAGGGCGGATTATGACGGGGTAGCCGTTCTGTTTGACAAAACCTTTCGCCTGAGCCAGCGAGGAGACGAGTACAGAGCGAGGCACATCAATGCCGATCTCGATCATTGCCTGCTTAAACAGTTCGCGATCTTCGGCCAGTCGTATTGCCTCGGCCGACGCGCCGATCAACTTGACGTTATACTTGTCGAGCAGACCTCCCTTTTGCAGCGCCAGCGCGAGATTAAGCGCGGTCTGACCGCCGACACTGGGGAGGATCGCGTCGGGGCGATCGCGTTGAATGATCTTCTCAATGAAAGGAACGGTCAGCGGTTCAATGTAGGTTCGGTCCGCCAACTCAGGATCGGTCATGATGGTCGCGGGGTTGGAATTGACCAGCATCACTTCGATCCCTTCCGCTCGGAGCGCTTTGATCGCCTGGGTGCCGGAGTAATCAAACTCACACGCCTGTCCGATGACGATCGGACCGGAGCCGATGACCAGAACGCGATTCAGGTCACTTCGCTTTGGCACCGGCATGCTCCTCGCGCCAGGTTGTCATCAGCGCGGTGAAGTGGTCAAAGAAAGGAAGCGCGTCATGCGGGCCCGGTGATGCCTCGGGATGATATTGCACGGCGATAGCCGGAACATCCCGTAGCGCCAGCCCTTCGACCGTGTTGTCATTCAGGTTGACATGCGTGATCTCGACAGCGCCGTGAGCCAGCGAGTCGGCGTCAACAGAGAAGCCGTGATTGTGCGCCGTGATCTGAACCAGGCTGGTGCGGCAGTCGATGACCGGGTGGTTGCTGCCACGATGCCCGAACTTGAGTTTGTAGGTCTTTCCGCCGGCGGCGAGCGCCAGCAGTTGATGACCGAGACAGATGCCGCCGACCGGCACTCTGCCCAGCAGTTCACGGATATTGTCGGTCGCGTAATGCAGCGGATCGGGATCGCCGGGACCGTTGGACAGCAAGACGCCGTCGGGCCGAAGATCCAGCACGTCGCTCGCGGAGAACGTCGCCGGCACGACGGTCACCCGGCAATGCTGCTTTATCAGGCAACGCAAAATGTTCCACTTCACGCCGTAGTCATAGACGACCACATGCAGCCGCGGCCCGAGCTCAGATGAAAAGAGATCCGCCTGTTGCCACTGGCTGTTTAGCGCGGCGACCTGTCGATCCCACTCGTAGCTCCGTCCGAGAGTAACGACCGACGCGAGGTCCACTCCGGCCATGGACGGATGCATACGTGCGCGTTCCATCAGATCGCTCTCTTTTGCGTCTGCGCCACCGATAACCCCGCGCATCGCTCCGCATGAACGGAGATGCCGCACCAACGCGCGCGTATCAAGCCCTTCGAGTCCGGGGATATTATTCGCCGCGAGATGATCATTCAGTGTTTGCACCGAACGCCAGTTGCTGGCGACTCGGCTCAGTTCTTTGATGATGAGCGCGTTGAGGAATAATTTGCGGGATTCAGCGTCGTCCTGCGCGATCCCATAATTGCCGATCTGGGGAGCGGTCATCACGACCATTTGGCCGGCATAGGAGGGATCGGTGAGGATCTCCTGATAGCCGGACATCGCGGTATTAAAAACAACTTCCCCGACAGCGTCGGCGCGCGCGCCGAACCGCCTTCCGAAAAATACGCGACCATCCTCCAGGACAAGTTTTGCGTCGAAGGTCTCGCGCAGCATCGGGCGGAAGTGGCTCCTCTCAGTCGGCCGGTGTGAACGGGATCAAGTTGTCGTGTGTCGCGCGAAGGTAGTGTACGGCGGCAAAGCTGTCAAGCGGACAGTGGCGCCAGCCATTCCTCTCTGGCGTTTCCGGCCAAGATGTTGTATTATAATGGAATGAAACAGTCCATGTGGACCGGAGATCGCGGGTGTTGAACCTCTCGTTGCCAAAAGTGGCGGCGTCCACCGACGAGCTCTTCGCGGGAGTCCATCAGTTTGTGCAGGCGGAGTCCGTGGATGACGATACCGCCTTCCAACTGACCGTCGCCGCCGAGGAGCTTTTTACCAATTTGGTGAAGTACAGCAGGCGGAGCAATCGTCCTGCGGAGATCCAATTCTCGCGGGAGGGGGAGTGGATCGAGATGCGCATCACCGATTTTGACGCGGACGAGTTCGACATCACCACCGCCGAACTGCCGGATCTTGAGGTCCCGATCACGGAGAGGCGAGCCGGCGGAATGGGTCTGCATCTGGTGCGGAGTTTCGCCGATACCCTCAGCTATTCACACGAGCAGGGGAATAACGTGATCATTTTCAGGAAAAAGATGGAGCGTCCAAATGTTCACGATTCAGCATGAGTCAGGCGGGACGGTCAAGCTGGTGGGCCGCCTGGATACCAATCAAGCTCCCCAGGCCATTCAGGCGCTTGGCGGAATGAACGGGGCAGTGACCATTGACCTGTCCGGTTTGGATTACATATCGAGCGCCGGACTGGGGGTGTTCATTGTCACGCACAATAGACTCAGAGCCGCGGGCGGTTCGCTCCAGCTGGTAAATCCATCCAACCATATCCGCCATATATTCCATCTGGCTCGGCTTGAGCAGGTATTGACTATCAAGTAACCTGCTGTCCAGCACACGCTTCGAATCGAGCTTGCTTTGTGTACCATAACAGGCTATTTTTAAGCGTCGAATAGTGCAGAAAGTCGTTCGGCTCGCCCGACCGCCCACACGAACATCAACCCACCCTAACGACTGAGTCGCGAAGTCTGTTCGCGGGCACGTTTTGGCATTTGGAGCGCTATCACCAACTTTTTGGGTTCCGACCGGTAATTATGAGCGAGACTGAAGATCACGAACTGGTTGAACGGTGTCTGCAAGGCGACCGTTTCGCGTTCGAACAACTGATTGAAAGGTACCAGAAAGCGGTATTTAACATCGCTCTGAGAATGG
>JAMPYH010000021.1 GCA_023700785.1 Candidatus Zixiibacteriota bacterium | reverse complement strand
TCCGGATCAACCGAAGCATCGCCTTCTTTTCCGCGTTCACCACATAGACCAGGTCAAGTTGACCACGCCGCACCCACGCCGAACGGGGGATGAACAGCGTCGGCTCTTCGGCTCCACCCGCCAGCAGCAATTTCCCGTATTGTCCCGGGCGGACTGACGCGATATTGGGCAGCCCGACTTTCACCGTAAACGTCCGACTGGTCGGATCGGCGCTGGGGGAGAGCTCTTCCACTGTGCCGCTGATGACAGTGTCCAATACCGGTACGGCGATCCGAACCTGATCGCCGATCCGGATCCGGTCGCGATACGATTCCGCTATCGACACCACAAATCGGGCGGCGCCGGATTCTTCCAGCGTAAACAGCGGCTGTCCGGGAAAGACCATATCGCCGAGGTCGATCTGGCGCTTGGTCACGACGCCGGCGAATGGCGCGGTGACATGCGAGTAGGAAAGCATCGCTTCCGCCTCGCGCAACGACGCTTCAGCCACGGTCGCCCGCGATTTGACCACGTCAAACTCCTGCTGCGTTACCAACTGCTGGCTCAGCATCTTTTCATAGCGCTGAAGGTCGGTCGATGTCTGCTCAAAGACCGCGCGCGCCTGCTGGACGCGCGCCTGAAGATCCCGCGAATCCAACTCCGCAAGCAGTTCCCCCTGGCGGACCCGGCTGCCGATATCGACCGGCAAACGATCCACCCGCGCCTGCGTTTTCGTGCTGATATTGGCGGTGTTGCGGGCCATGACCGACCCCATGATCTCGCTGACCGCGTCATCCGACTGGGTGCTGACCGGCGCGGCCGTTACCCGCTTGGGAGCGGCGTCGGAGGACGGCTGGCGATGTTCATTCGCACCACAGCCCGCGGCCAGCGCGGCCGCAAGCAGTGTTCCGACGGTGAGGAGTGATGTTCGACGCATACATATACCTTTATCTCTGGTGCCGGCACATACCGGCGTGGCTGTTTTTTCTGAATCGGCCTCTTGACAAACGAATAAACATATGTTTATATATAAATGTGCCAACAAAAAACGCAACAGATTTTTCGGACCTTCCCGATAATGTCCTGGACCTGGTCGCCGATTGCTTCCAGGCGCTGTCCGATCCGACCCGTCTTAAGATACTGCGCGCCTTGAAGTCCGGCGAGAAAACAGTGCAGGAACTGGTCGCCATGTTCGACTGGACCCAGCCGAATATCTCCCGCCACCTCTCGATCCTGGCCAGGGCCGGGATGGTCAACAAGACAAAAGAGGGGCCTTTTGTGTACTATGGCATTGCCAACCCGCGGGTCTTTACGCTTTGCGACAATGTCTGCTCGCACGTTAACGGCGTGATCGCGGCCTACGGCAAAACCGCGCGGCGACGGTAAGTTAGCTCCTGGATCGAGGCTCGAGTGGCTTCGTAGTCAGGCTTGGGTGATACCGCGACGTATGGGCATGATCAGGCTCAGCACCGGCGCGGATAGCAACGACACCAGCATCCCAATTGTCCCGGCCTGAGGCGATGGGGTACCGGTCGCGTAGAAGACGATACAGGATCCAAGACCGAGCAGCGATGATCCGGCCGCGCCGACCAGATTATTCCGCTTGAATAACAATCCCCAGACAAACGGCCCCAGAAAGGCCGACCCGATCGCGCCCCACGAGATGCCAAGGATCGCGACGATCGATGCCGGTTTGAAATAGGCGAGGGTCACCGACAACAACACAAAGACCGCGCTGCATACGCGCATCAACAGGGTAAGCTTTTTGTCAGTGACTCGCGGGTTGATAAAACCGGCATAGACATCTTTGGCCACCGAAGATGACGATATCAGTACCAGCGCGGCGAGGGTGGACATCGACGCCGAAAGAATCAGCAATAGCATCAGTATGGCGAGCGACGCCGGCACAACATTCGCCAGCAGTGCCGGCATCAAGGCGTCGAAGATCGGCTTTCCGTCCTTAAACGCGGCAGGCGACGTTTCTGGAGACATTAGAACCCGGCAGGTGGCCCCGGCAAAATAGGCGACCGCACCTATCAGTAGAGAAAACAGGGTCGAGGCGACCATCCCGATCCTGATCGATCGTCGATCCTTGATGGCGTAAAACTTCTGTACCAGTTGCGGCATTGCGAACGGCGCGATCGAAGTGAGAAAGACGAGCGAGAATAGCGGCCAGAATCCGAGCGGTCCCGCCATTTCGGTCAGCTTCGGGTCAATCGCGTCAAGGCCCGCATTGAGGCCGGACCAACCACCCGTTTTCGACAGCGTCGTCGCCAGAAGCACCGCCGCGCCGACTGCCATGATGATCCCAAAACAGACATCGATCATCGTCATCGATTTGTACCCACCCATCACCAGATAGAGCGCGGTGAATATCCCCATGAACGCCAAAGCGAGGGTATAGTCGATCCCAAAGTTCACCTGAAAGAGATAGGTGAGACCGATAAATACCGCCGCCGAATAGGGGATGAAAAAGACAAAGATCGCGATCGAGCTATATAAACGGAACCCGCGGCTGTCGTAGCGCTTCTCGAAATACTCCGGCATCGTCTGCGCGTTGTAGGAGACCGACATCTGTTTGATCCGCCAGCCCATCAACCACCAGACACCGAGCACGCCGACAAAGGCATTGCCGATGCCAACCCAAAGGCCCGCCAGCCCGAAATCCCAACCGACTTTCCCGGCAAAACCGATAAACAGCACCGCTGAGAAGTAGGCGGCTCCGTATGTGAACGCGGTCATGTACGGCCCGACCGTCCCGCCGCCAAGAAAGTAATCAGAGAAAGACCGGGTGCGGCGCATGCCGAGTATCCCGATGATAATGATCATCAAGGCGAACGCCGAGACAATGATAACTTTGGCAAGCATATCAGTACTCCGATATCAGAGTTTCAGCAGCATTTCCATCCGCATCCAGGCGGAGTTGTCGGCACCCGGAAAATAGAAATCATTCGGCACCAGATACTCAAAGATCGCGTGCCCTGACAGACGTGCGCTCGCCTTATAGTTAACGCGCGCGACAGCAAGGTTACCTCGTCTGTTTCCCGCGCCGCCGGGAAATTCGGAGTACCATGTCATCGGGTCATTCCCTTTGGGCGCGTAGAGGAGATGATACTCGAGACCGGCGGTGAGGTCTGTCGCCATCTGGACTGATGTTTTGCCAAAGATGGAACTGAGATTGGTCCAGTACGAAGGAGCGATCTCGCGGGAAAGAGCAAACACATACGACTCCGACCATTTCGGCCACCGACCAAACATCGGCTCCCACCCCTCATGGTCGGTTGTCGTATAGCTGTCCCCGCTGAGAAAAAGCCCGCCGATGGTGAAACTGCCGGGATAATAATTCGGCAAACCAGTCTTGTACTCAAGATACGCGTAGCCGCCTTGCGCGCTGTGGTTGTTCTCACCCCAGGTACCAAACTGGAGGGCGCCTTCGGCGGTAAGGGTGAGCTTTGGAGCTATGGAAAATTGAACGCGCCCGCCCGGGCAGGAGATATCCGCCTGGGGAACCGATGAGGTGCCGGCGTTATGTTTCTGGATGACATAAAGCTGATACGCGACCTCGCCAAACGACGAAGTAAAGTAGGCGATACCCGCCTGTTCATCCTGCTCCGACATCGCCTTCTCCCGATCATCGATGATCGGCAGCAGATCATCCTGGTGTTGCTGGTAAGCATAGATCAGGCGAAGGTCTGACCGGTCGGAGAAGCGATACTGAAAATTGGCTCCGTTAAAATACGCGGTGCGAGAGCCATCCAACGGTGTGCCGTCGGCAACAACGAATCCTTCGCCCAGAGTGATGTTCTGTCGACCCAGGATCGCCGTTAGCGGACGATGCGCGATACTATCAACC
Organism: Candidatus Zixiibacteriota bacterium; assembly: GCA_023700785.1. Lineage (GTDB taxonomy): Bacteria > Zixibacteria > MSB-5A5 > GN15 > FEB-12 > FEB-12. Next base: position 12,094 of record JAMPYH010000021.1, on the reverse strand, counting down.
TTCAGGTAAAGCTGGTCGATCACGATCTCATCAAAGTTGAATTCTTTGCCGGTTGGAAAGAAGTAATACCGAAACTCGTTGGTCAGCCGCAGGCCCAATTCCAGATGTGAGGCAGGATACACCTGGGCCATCAGACCGAATCGATTGCGGTAGTAGCTCCACCCCTTTTCATCGTCCGAGTCCAGATGGGTCGCGTTGTCGGTGGTTTCGATGCGCGCGCGAAGCGTCGCGCTGACTGTGATCACGGAGGTAGAGTCAGCCGCGATCGCGCTCGCGGCGACAAGCAGAAACAAGATCAAGGTCGTTCGTATGTTGTTCACTGCCTCTTCCCGGTTGAGGTGAAGCGGCAATATCGGCAATCAGCACATCGTCGTCAAGGTGAACCACCATGCTGGGTCCGCATATCCGGAATACGTCCGCGACCCCAGCCTTATCGCCGATAAACTACTTTGAAGCGCTGGCAGACCAGCGGCATCGTGCGGCTGACCTCAAGTCCAATAGCCGCGTGAATTCGACTGAAAAACCGCCAGTGCCCTTCGCGCCAATTTTCCAGTGAACGATCACCTTCTCCTTCATCATACGCGAAGGCCGCGTCAACTTCATCGTACGGGCGTATGGTGACCTCCGTCAGCACTGTTATCGCCAGCGGCTGATCGCGCCCGTCGAGGACGATCTCATACAAGCCGACTGTGGGCAGAGCGCTGCCATCATGTTCATGCTCCCAAAGCGACGCGCAGGTAGCGGTTTTAGTCCCCAGATGGATAAGTTCGCCCAGTTCGTCGGCCAAGCCGGGAGAATCTCCAAACCCCGAGGCTTCTGGAACGGGAAGTGTATGCGCCGGATGATCCGCCGGTAATGTAGCCAGATAGTCATGCCAGAATTGGTCAGGAGTCATGTTTACCTCTCTCGTGAGTTTGTGGTCACGCTGCTAATCTACTATCCAATGCCGCCATTCGCTCCTATTAATGATAATGGACAATTGTGTTGGTCATAAGACGGAAATTGTGGTATATTCAGCCGAGGATATGGAGGCAAAACGATGACGCATCTGGATGTTGCCGGTAAACAGTTGGCGCTCAACGAAGAAGGGTTTCTGCTCGACCCGCGGATATGGGATCACGAAGTGGCTTTGGCCCTGGCCAAGGCCGAGGAAGGACTTGAGGCGCTCACCGCCGAGCATTGGTCGGTGATCGACTTCATTCGCGGTCACTTTCTTGAGCACAACATGGCGCCAATGGTTCGCGCGGTCTGCAAATCGACCGGCCTGCCGCTTCGCCGCATCTACGAGCTCTTTCCTTCCGGTCCGGCCAAAGGCGCCTGCAAACTGGCGGGACTTCCCAAACCGGATGGATGCGTCTGATCCATGGATTCGCTCCTGCCAATACTCCGGATCTTCCTGGCGCTAGCGCTCGCATTCGCGGTGGTTGGCTTGGCGCACATGCTGCGCAAAGTCAGGTCATTCGGCAAGCGTGAGCTTTTTGCCGAGGCCAACGGCACCGAAATTGATGGCATCCGCTACGCGTTAGGCGCCGGCATGATGCCTTGGGCGAAAGAATCCGCCCGCGCTCATCCGGCCACCTATGTGGCCGGCGTCATCTATCATTGCGGGATTTTCGCGGCATTTCTCATTCTGGTCTTGTCATTCCTCCAGGTCGAACCAACGGGTTCGCGCTTACTGGTAGTGTTGATGTCACTCGGGCTGATCGCGGGTCTCGGACTGCTGATAAAGAGAATGATCACGCCATCGCTCTCCGCTATCAGCGTCCCTGATGATCTTGTCGCCAATCTTCTGGTGAATCTGTATGTGGCATCGGGGATCGCTTATCTGATTAATGTGTCCTGGTTGCCGTTATTCTATCTCGTCTCCATTCTCTTGCTGATCTACATCCCGATCGGGAAGATCCGTCACTGCGCGCTCTTTTTCGTGACGCGACTGATCTTTGGGCGCTATTTCGGCAGACGCGGCGTCTATCCCGCGGCTTCAGCGAAGATAAAGGCATAGAGTATGGTAAATGAAGCAGTACCGGCAGCCTTTTCGCTTGAATGGCCAATCACACAAACGCAACTCGATAAGATAGTCGCGGCGTTTGACGCCGCAATCGATCGCGACCTGGCCGCGCAGATGCTGACGTGCGTCCATTGCGGACTATGTGCCGACAGTTGTCATTACTATCTCACCGACCCGCGGCCGGAGAACATCCCCGCGCACAAGGCGGAGATGGTCGCCGGCCTCTATCGCCGCAACCACACGTTGTCCGGCAGGCTGTTCCCGTCGCTCAATCACGCCCGGCCGATGGATGCCGCTCGCGCCGCGGAATGGATCGATTCGCTCTATGGGCGATGCTCGCTCTGCGCGCGCTGCACTGTCAATTGCACTGTCGGGATCGGGTTGCATCAGATCATCCGCGCCGGAAGAACCGCTCTGGCGGCGGCAGGTCTGGTCCCCTCCGCGCTGCAGTCCACGGTTGACCGTGCGGTCGAGACCGGCAACAACATGGGAATATCCCGAGACGAATGGCTGGAGACCATCGAATGGCTGACCGATGAGCTGCGGAATGAGACCGGAGACCCCGACGCGCTGCTCCCGATAGATAAACCAGATTGCGACTACCTCTATGCCATCAACCCGCGCGAGGCGAAGTTCTATCCTCTGTCGCTTTTGGCCGCGGGAAAGTTGTTCTATGCCGCCGGTATCAGTTGGACGTTCGCGTCGGATCATTACGATGTCACCAACTATGGACTCTTTTCCGGAGATAACGAGATCTCCGGCATGATCTCCGGGCGACTTCAGGAGACTGCCGCGCGTCTAAACGCGAAAGCTATCATTCTCGGTGAATGCGGGCATGGCTACAATGCCAACCGATGGGAAGGTCCGGAGTGGCGCGGTAAACCGCACGAGCGAGCTGAGATCTCTATCCTTGAGATCATCCAGCGATCTATCCAGGAGGGGAGGATCGTTCTTGATCCCAAGCGGCACGCCACACGAGTAACCCTGCATGATCCCTGCAATCTGGTGAGACTGGGTGGTGTCATAGAACCGCAGAGATCTATTCTCAGCCGGGCGGTATCGGAGTTTGTGGAAATGACTCCGAACCTTGAGAAGAACTTCTGTTGTGGCGGGGGAGGAGGGCAACTATCGATGACCCGATACGCGGATCGACGGATCCTCGCGGGGAGGATCAAAGCGGACCAGATCGCGGCGACTGAAGCGAAGGTCGTGGTCGCGCCTTGTCACAATTGTATCGATCAATTGTCGGAGCTCAACCGACAGTACAAGCTCGGCGTCGAGATCAAAACCGTCACCGAGATGGTTGCCGACGCGTTAGTGCTCGCTCCTCGTTCCGCCGTTACGAGTGACGGCGGCCATCCGCGGTGACCGGCCGACGTACCTGAGCGATCTCGGATACCGCGGCGATCGCGGCATCGATATCCGACTCAGACGTAAAAGGCCCGATCCCCAATCGGACCGAGCCGTGTATTTTGTCCGTCCCAAGCTGTTCGTGCACCATCGGCGCGCAGTGAAGTCCGGTTCTACACGCGATGCTATAATCGACATCCAGCATAGTCCCAACTTCGGCTGCCTCGGTTCCTTCAATATTGAACGAGAGCACACCAATATGATCGGTCAGATCATCCTGGCAATAGAGGATGACCCCCTCGATCTCACGAATCCCGTCCCGAAGCCGTTTTAGCATCTTTGCTTCGGTTCGTTCGATGTTTGCCAATCCCTGTTCTTCGAGCCACTTTACACCCGCCTGCAATCCGGCGATACCGAGCAGATTGGGGGTACCGTACTCAAGGCGATACGGGTATTCGTCCAAATGCGGCCGCAATGCCGAGCGTACACCTGTGCCGCCGGCGCGTGTGTGACGCACTTCGGCCCCTTCGCCCACATACAGCCCGCCGATCCCCATTGGACCCATCAAGGATTTATGTCCGGTGAACGCGACGATATCAAGATTCATCGCCTGCATGTCGATCGGGATCTTCCCCGCGGTCTGGGAAACATCAACCAAGATTGTCACATCCCGTTCACGGCAGAGTTTGCCGATCGCGGCGATATCCTGAACTGTGCCGATCACGTTCGAGCCGTGGTTAACCGTCACTAATTTAGTGTTCTTTTTGAAGTGCCGTTTGAACTCGTCGGGCGAAACGAAGCCTTTTGCGTCAAACGGAAGGTGGTCAACCTCGACGCCATGATCCCGCCAGAGATGATAGAGCGGGCGCAACACCGAATTATGTTCGAGCGCTGTGGTTATCGCGTGGTCACCCGGCTGAAGAGTACCCCAGATAGCGAGATTGAGCGCGTCGGTCGCGTTGTACGCAAACGTCAATCGGTTGGGGTCTGTGCCGTTAAAGAAGCGGGTCAACAACTTACGAGTATTTTCCACAACTTCGCCGGCGGCGATACAGAGGTCGTAGCCGGACCGCCCGGGATTGACTCCGTAGTTGCGGTAGGTGAAATCGATCGCGCGATATACCTCCTCCGGTTTCGGAAAGGTAGTGGCGCCGTTATCCAGATAGATCAGTCGTTCCATGCCTTGGGCCTCGTTGCAACGTGGGTGCGTCTATTCCCAAGATAGTAACATCGTGAAAATAGTCAATGATTGGTATTGAGTGCCGAGGCCAGGTGGGCGATGGGCGATATAGCTGATGCTTTCGCTTCACTTAGTAATTATCGCTGTCTATTGACCCGTAAGGTCTCTCCAGTTTTCACTTGCAAGGTGGAGCTAACAAGCCTATTATGGCGCGATAGTTTGGATCGCGAATGGATCCCCGTCAATTTCCTAACACTGTAATCCAAATACCGGGAGCAGTATGTCATCATTGCTCGGCACCAGGCTCGGCCCCTATGAGATCATCTCAGCGTTAGGCGCGGGGGGAATGGGTGAGGTCTATCAGGCCAAGGATACCCGCATCGACCGCATTGTCGCGGTCAAAGTCCTTCCTCCGCAACTTGCCGGCAGCGCGGACCTCCGTCAGCGTTTCGACCGCGAGGCGCGCGCCATCTCCAGTTTGAATCACCCGAACATCTGCGCCCTGTACGACATCGGCCAGCAGGACGGCATCGACTACCTGGTGATGGAATATCTCGAAGGTGAACCGCTCTCCAAGATCCTGGAACGGGGCGCGATCCCGATCCAGGACCTGCTGCGGATCGCGATACAAGTCGCCGACGCGCTGGATAAGGCGCATCGCCAGGGGTTGGTCCACCGCGATCTTAAGCCCGGCAACATAGTTATTACCAAGAACGGCGCAAAACTTCTCGATTTCGGTCTCGCCAAGTGGCAGCCGGCGCCGATGGTTGACGGCGTGTCGATGACCCGAACATCGTCGCCGCTCACCAGCGAAGGGACGATCGTCGGCACTTTCCAGTATATGTCTCCCGAACAGCTCGAGGGGAAAGAGGCGGATAATCGAAGCGACCTCTTCTCGTTTGGCGTGGTGCTCTACGAAATGGCGACCGGGAAACGGCCTTTTGAAGGCAAGAGCCAGGCAAGCCTGATCGCGTCGATCATGAAAGAAGATCCGCGGCCGATCTCATCGCTTCAGCCGATGACCCCGCCGACACTCGAGCGGGCGGTAAAGCAGTGTCTGGCCAAGGAGCCGGACGATCGCTGGCAGACCGCCGGCGACCTGAAGCGCGAACTGAACTGGATCGTACAAGGCGGCTCGCAGGCGGGGATCCCCGCGCCGGTTGCCGCGCAACGAAAGAGAAAACTGCAGATCGGCTGGGTGGTAGCGGCGGTTGGCGTACTCGCGGCGCTCGCGCTTGGCACTATCCTCTTTCTGCAAAAGGAACCGGAGCGCGCTCTCCGGCGATTTACTGTCGAGCGACCGTACGACCAAATGCGGTTTGATTGGCTGAAACTTTCTCCTGACGGCAAGATGCTCGCTCTGCAGGCGGCTGATTCTTCAGGCGCTCGCTCGATTTATATTCGACCACTAAACTCGCTTGACCTATATCAGCTGCCTGGAACTGATGGAGCGGGGAGACCATTCTGGTCGCCGGACAGCAAATTTCTGGCCTTCTTCGCCGGTCGGCAGCTCAAAAAGATCCCCGCCGCGGGAGGCCCGGCACAGCTGATCACTGAGGCAGGCGGTTCCGACGGTACCTGGCGCGCTGACGGGACGATCCTGTTCGACAATAATGTCGGCGACTCGCTCATGCAGGTACCGGCATCCGGTGGGACCGCGGTTCCCGCGACCACCTTTTCCACAACAGAGAAAGAGATGATGCACGCCTGGCCCTGCGCTCTGCCCGATGGCAAACATTTTCTCTATTGTAGCCAGACCGATACCACGGCACAGGCCGGCGGACAGTTTGTGGTCTATGTCGGTTCTGCCGACGGCACGATGCGCAAGAAGCTCTTTCGGGCAGCCGATGATCGCGTCGAATACAGCGCAGCAGGCTACATCCTCCATGTTCGCGATGGGGTATTGCTGGCTCAGCCATTTTCCGCGGATGACCTCGAGATCACGGGAGAATCGGTGCCAATTGCCGAACGGGTGGCGCAGGCATTTGGGACCTACCTGTACAGCGTCGCGGATGATGGCACACTGGTCTATCAAACCGGCTCGTTCGGTGACGTCGGGAGGCTGATCTGGTATGACCGTGGAGGCAGGGAAATAGACACGGTCGGAGAGATCGCGGCGTATCGTGATATCGAGCTGTCACCAGAGGAGAACCGGCTCGTTTACGGTCTATTTGACTCCCGGACCCAGGCGGATGATATATGGGTGTATGATCTGGCTCGCGACGTGCCAACCCGCCTGACCTTTGGCGAGGAGATCGATCTCTGGCCGAAGTGGTCTCCGGATGGAAACTCGATCGTTTACGCCTCAAATATGGGATCCACCTATCGACTCATGGAGCGGCAATCCAACGGCGTTGGCGAATCCAGAGTAGTATTTTCGACGAAAGGAAGTGTCGGGCCAACCGACTGGACTCGCGACGGCAAGACCGTGGTGCTTAACCAACTCCTTGGGGACTGGGATGTCTGGCTACTGAGCGCGACGGATAGCGGGAAATACGTCGAGTTTACCAATACTCCGCATCAGGAGCGGCGCGGTCGCGTCTCTCCCAACGGGCGGTATATCGCCTACCAAAGCAACGAATCTGGCCGATTTGAGATCTATGTGCGGGAGATCTCCGGTTCCGGAGGGAAATGGCAGATCACCGCAAATATCGGATTTGCCCCGCTCTGGAGCTCGGATGGGAAAGAGTTATTTTATTATGATGATAACGCCAACTTCTTTGTCGTACCGGTGAAGACAGACCAGGGATCATTTGAAGCCGGCGTACCCAAGAAACTTTTCACTCAGCGAATAAACTTCGCGGGTTTCCCGCAACAAAGATTCGCCGTGAGCGCGGACGGACAGCGGATCCTGGTGAACATCCCGCTATCCGACCAAAGTTCCAGCCAGACGATCGTGACTCTCAACTGGGATCAGGCGTTGAAGCAGTAGTCCGGGACATCAACGCAACTTGCGGCGCTTTTCACGATCGGTCGGTTTGCGGGGAGCGCGTCCAAAAGGGGAATCATCGGTCTTCGACTTGGGCTGGACCGCTGAATCATACTTAACTTGCGGACGTGGCGCGCGGTCGAACGGAAGTTGCGGTACTTGCTTGACCGACAGTCCGGTTCGTATCAGCCGCTCGATATCCCGAACATCCTGGCGTTGGTCGAAAGTCGCGAAGGAGATCGCGCGCCCGGCCATACCGGCTCGCGCGGTCCTGCCGATGCGGTGCACATAATCCTGCGAGTGCATCGGCAGATCAAAGTTAACCACCAGCTCGATCCCCACCACATCGATCCCGCGCGCGGCGATATCGGTCGCCACCAAGACCCGGTATTTCCCGGACTTAAATCCTTCCAGCGCGTCGCGCCTTTGCGCCAACGAGCGATTGGAATGGATCTCCGCGACGGTGTGCTTCATATCGCGGACATCGCGCGTTAGTTTTTTGGCGCCATGTTTGGTGCGGGTAAAGACCAGCACTGAGCCATGGTACTCTTTCAGGATCAGCTCAAGCAGGTGGCGCTTGGCCGCTTTCTCAATAAAGAACACTTCCTGCTCGACATTGTCCGCGGTGGTACCGGCGGGAGCGATCTCGATCTGGATCGGCAGCTTCATCTGCTGATGCGCCAGCGCGACGATCTCCTGCGGCATGGTGGCGGAGAATAACATGGTCTGGCGCGATTTGGGGACAAACCGCATGATCTTGTTCAGTTGCGGCGCGAAGCCCATGTCAAGCATCCGGTCGGCTTCATCGAGAACCAGTATTTCGATATTGTTGAGGTTGACCGCCCGTTGCTCCAACAGATCGACCAACCGTCCGGGGGTGGCGATAATGATCCGCGGATTCTTCTCCAGCGCTTTCTTTTGATGCACTTCCGAGACTCCGCCGATCAGCACTGCCGTCTTGAGTCCAAGTTGTTTGCCGACCGCGAGCAGCGATTCATCCACCTGCATCGCGAGTTCACGGGTCGGGAGCAGGATCAGGCCGCGCCCTTTCAGGCGGGCGAGATTCTGGATCATCGGAATGCCAAAGCCGAGCGTTTTGCCCGTTCCGGTCTGGGCAATGGCGATCAGATCTTTCCCCTCAAGGGCGATCGGGATCGAGCGCTTTTGTATGGGCGTCGGTTCAGTGAATTTGAGTTTGGCGATGGCGGCCAATAATCCCGGCGCGATGCCGAGCCCATGGAAGCCGGATGCGGAATTACGTTCTGTCACAGAGTCCTTTCGATGGTCGTGGTCACCGCGATATCGGTGACCGTATGGCGGGACGCAGCGCACGCGAGCTGGTACTCCGCCGCCAATTGATTCATCAGCTCTTCAACCGCTATGATCTCGGTTATACGGTACGCGTTTGATCCCGCGAAAGCGAAACCTGAGTTGAAGCGTCCGCGCTGGGCGCTGATAAGCGCGTGCGCGATGCAGTACGGCGAGGTTGTATAATCGCACGTAACTATGCAGTGGTATGGGCAGCCGAACGGGGTCTTCACTCCCGCGTCGACGGCTTCAAGATATTTATTTTTGATCGCCCGACCCGGCATGCCGACCGGACTGGTAATGATCACGATATCTTCCTCCGTGGCGTCGATATATGCCTGCTTGAACGCGTGATCCGCGTCGCACTCATGTGTGGCCACAAAGCGCGTCCCCATTTGCACGCCGTCCGCGCCCAGGCGCAAAAAGTGCTCAATATCTCCGCCGGTGAAAATGCCGCCGGCGACGATCACCGGGATCTTTTTGCCATAGCGGGCGCAATATGACGCCGCAACCTCTATAACCGGCGGAAGGATCTGCTCCAGTGAAAACGCTTCATCGAAGATCTGTTCCCGCGCAAAGCCGAGATGACCACCCGCCTTCGGTCCTTCGACAACAAACGCGTCCGGAAGGTAATCATATTTCTGCAGCCACTTTTTGCAGATCAGGCTCGCGGCCCGGGCGGACGAGACGATCGGCGCCAGTTTGGTTACCGAATCCGTAGTCAGGAAACTTGGAAGGTTTAGCGGGAGCCCCGCTCCGGAGAAGATGATGTCGATCTTCTCCTCGATGGCCGTTGTTACCAGGTCCGCGAAATTGGAGGCGGCGACCATGATGTTCAACCCCAGGACGCCTTGGGTGAGAGCGCGCGCTTTCTGGATCTCCCTGCGAAGCGCGCGTCTGTTCGCCTCAACAAAATTGGAATGGAAATCCTGCTCCCGCATACCGATCCCGATGGAAGCGATGACGCCGATGCCGCCGGCATTCGCGACCGCTGACGCGAGCCCGGAAAGCGATATCCCGACCCCCATCCCTCCTTGAATGATCGGAAGCGGCGACGTGAGATCGCCGATGGTCAGCGGGCGATATCGCAATTGTAGCACTACTGCGCACCTTTCATTCGATCAGATGTCTCGTCGGCTAATTCGTAACGTGCGAGTGTCTGGAAGTGATTTCGGCGTCCCGAAGAAGTATTGAGGATGTGCCGTCCAGGGCTGAAGTGCGAAGTGCGAACTACGTCTATCTCTTTATCAAATTGTGAATTATACTAGCGCTAAGCTATATCAAGGCACTTCACAATCCTAATACTTTTTTGAGAACAGGGAGTAATTGGCCCCTGTAACGCCGTGGAACCGCTTGTCCACCAGAAGGAAAGAACGATTATCGACTTGTTCAGTCCGTCACATGACATCCACCGGAATCGGGCCATGTATCTCCTGGAGCGAGGCAACGGAGATCTGTCCTTCCTGAAAAGCGCCAATCGCCTCGACCGCGGCGGTCGCGCCCGAAAGCGTCGTAATGCAGGGGATACCATGCTGGATCGCGGCGGTTCGGATCGACCAGCCATCACGGGCCGACATCGCGCCGAGTGGTGTATTGATAACCAGTCCCATGTCGCCGCTCTTGATGATATCCACGCAGTTCGGCCGCCCTTCGCTGACTTTGTACACGGATTCCGCGGCAACTCCCATATCGCGAAGGAACGACGCGGTGCCGGTAGTGGCCCATATGGAAAAGCCAAGCGCGCTGAATCGGCGCGCTATCGCCACAATTCCCTTTTTGTCACGGTCATTGACCGAGATCAACACTTTCCCATCGCGCGGCAATTTGACACCGGCGGCAAGTTGCGCCTTATAAAAAGCGACGCCGAAATCATCGCCGATACCGAGCACCTCGCCGGTCGAGCGCATTTCCGGAGAAAGTTTGGGGTCAACGCCGGGGAACTTGATGAACGGAAAGACCGGTGACTTCACGAAGTAGCGGTCAACTTTCAGGTCGTCGGTCAACCCAAGGTCGCGGAGTTTTTGTCCGAGCATCAGGCGTGTGGCGATCTTGGCCAGCGGTACGCCGGTTGATTTCGCGACAAACGGTACCGTGCGCGACGCGCGCGGATTGACCTCCAGGACATAGAGCCTGCCGTCCGCGACCGCGTACTGGATATTCATCAGTCCGACAACGTTCAACTCCCGCGCGAGGACTCTCGTGGTCGCGCAAAGTTCGGACAAGCGGCGCTCATCGATCGCGTATGCCGGCAGGACTGACGTCGAGTCGCCGCTATGTACCCCCGCCTCCTCTATATGCTGCATCACGCCGGCAATAACGCAATGCTCGCCGTCGGCGAGCGCGTCAACATCAAACTCGTAGGCATCTTCAAGGAACTTGTCGATCAGGATCGGTTGGCCGGGGGCGGCGTCAAACGCCGACGCGAGGTAAGTATGCAGTTGCTGGAGACCATAAACGATCGCCATCCCGCGGCCGCCGAGCACATACGAAGGGCGAACCAGGAGAGGGAAACCGAGCCGTTTGGCGGCAGTATCTCCTTCCGCCATCGTGCGCGCGATCGCGTGCTCAGGATGTCGAATATTCAGTCGATCGAGGAACTCAGCGAAACGTTCGCGATCTTCGGCCAGGTCGATCGAGTCTGGCGGCGTGCCAAGTATCGGAAGACCGGCATCGGCAAGCGGCATGGTCAGTTTGAGCGGAGTCTGGCCGCCGAACTGCACGATGATGCCATCCGGTCTCTCTTTGTGGTACACTTCGAGGACATCCTCGAGCGTCAGCGGCTCGAAATAAAGCCGATCGCTGGTATCGTAGTCGGTGGAGACGGTCTCAGGATTGCAGTTGACCATGATCGACTGGATCGACTCCTCGCGCAACGCGAAAGACGCGTGACAACAGCAATAGTCGAACTCTATCCCCTGACCGATCCGGTTCGGGCCGGAGCCGAGGATCATTACTTTTTTTACCGGTTGCGGATCAGCTTCATCTTCGATCTCGTAGGAAGAATAAAGATACGGCGTGAAGGATTCGAACTCCCCCGCGCAGGTATCAACCCGTTTATAAACGGGGCGAATACCGGCGGAGAATCGCCGCTCGCGCACCTCGCGCTCGTCGCTATTGGTCAGGTAACTGATACGGCGATCGGAGAATCCCCATTGCTTGGCAAGTTTGAGCTCAGCGTCGTCAAGTTCCGTAAGCGATCTTCCTCGTATCTGTCTCTGCAGGTCCGCGAATTGCGCGATATGGTCGAGAAACCAGGGATCGATATGCGTCAGGCGGTTGACCTCGTCCAGCGACCAGCCGACATCCAGGGCATGCACTA
>JAMPYH010000299.1 GCA_023700785.1 Candidatus Zixiibacteriota bacterium | reverse complement strand
TCTTTCGAGCGGATAGCCGCGAGCTCCGTGTCGGCCCTGCGGTAATGCCACGCTATGGAATACTCCTTTTCTTCGACAAACGCTCCCGGGAGACGGTCGGCGTGCATCTGAAGCAGCGGCAGGATGCGCGGCTTCCAATTGTTTGTCACCGGTTTGATCGTCTGCCACCCGCTGCCGAGTTTTCTTATCCAGATCCCATGTTCCGCGACAATCCCGACCGGCAGATGCCCGAACCATCGATCCATGGTCTCTTTGTCTCGACCGCTGATCAGCACCAGTTCGGTCCGGTCATCGGCCGCAAGCGCGTCGAGCAGCTTGTATAATTCTGGCGAAGGCCGCGCGGCCTGGGGGAACGGAGCGAACGGCACCAGCGTCCCGTCATAATCCAGAAACAGCAATCTTCGATCGGCCTGGGCAAACTCGGCGACCAATCGTTCCCGTTCGATCCCGCCAAGGTGACGCGCGTTGAAGCGTTCCTGTTCGACTTTTATCAAATTAAGGGCGCGAAGGAACTCATCGGCCCAGAATTGGACATCATAGCGCTGAAGCCGCTCATGCATCGGGTGCATACGCCGGGACTGTTCTTCAAGCGGCAGCTCCAGGGCGAAATGGATCGCCTCGGCGACCTCGTCGATATCATTCGGATTTATCACCACGGCTTCGGTCAACTCGCGGGCGGCCCCGGCAAGCTCGGAGAGGATCATGACGCCGGTCATCTCAGGATGACAGGCGATGTATTCCTTCGCGATGAGGTTCATGCCGTCACGCAAAGGCGTGATCAACGCGACCGATGACGCGTTGTAGAGCGCGACCAGCTGGTGAAACGGCAGCGAGCGGAAATGATACTGGATCGGTGTCCAGTCGAATTGGCTGTATTTGCCGTTGATATTGCCAATGATCTGGTCGATCGACCGCTTCATGTCGTTGTATTTCTCGACACCAACCCGCGACGGTATCACGACAGCGATCAAGGTGACGCGGCCATGCCACTCCGGGTGCCGTTCGAGAAAACGGGCGAACGCTCTAAGACGGTGGTGGATCCCCTTGCTGTAATCCAAACGGTCGATGGAGAGAACGACTTTTGTCCCTTTGAGATGTTGATGGAACTCAGCCTGCGCCTGCTGGGTCTCGGCGTGTGAAACCGCGCTACGCCACTTATCATATTCGATCCCCATCGGAAACGTCTCGGCCAGGGCGACATGGGTTGGCATCGAGATCCGCCCCATGGTATGTTCATACCCCAAAAGGCGGAGCGCGCAGCGCAAGAAATACTGTGTGTATTCCGGCGTATGGAAGCCGATCAGGTCGGATGCCAGGAGCCCCTCAAGGATCTCGGTGCGCCAGATGGTCGGCAAAGTGCGGAAGACCTCAAAACTGGGCCAGGGGATATGGAGAAAGAACCCGATCGCAGAATTGGGGAGTTGCTCGCGCAGAAGTTTTGGGAGCAACATCAGGTGGTAATCATGCACCCAGATGATATCGTCGCGGCCGGCGACATCGCAGACCGCCTCAGCGTAAACTCGATTGACCTGCTGATACTGCTGCCACTGCGTTTCCCTGAACGCGGCGTACACTAAAAAATAATGAAAGAGCGGCCAGATCGTCTCATTGCAAAAGCCGAAATAGAACTGGTCCATCTCCTCTTCGGTGAGAAAGACCGGATGACAGCCCTGCACGCGAAGATCGAGCGTCAGTTGCGCGCGATCTTCTTCGGGGATAGCGGTGCCGGGCCAGCCGATCCAGACTGTTTCCGTGATGTCCGATTCAGACTTCCCGATCGACGCCAGCCATGCCGAAAGGCCGCTCACTAACCCGCCTGAGCTGGCGGACGCGATCGGCTTGCCATCCTCATAGCGGATGGAGATCGGCAGACGATTGGCGACAATGATAAGTCTCAACGAAACCCTCCTGCGTGGGAAAAAGCGCGCCCGTGGCTGGATCGACGCCCCATATAGGGCTTACAGATAGTACGACCGCGGGTTTCAGTCTATTTGGATATTAACGCGAAAAATCTCAACTGTCCAGAGACTAATTTGTCGCGCAAGCAAATGCGAGGACATGACCCTCGCGATCAAGTGAATAGGCGACGGAATGCCCCCAGTCGCGATTCATCAGTGGACTCAATTCAGTCGCTCCGTTCGCCAGGGCACGAGTGTGATAGTCGAGCGGTGAATCAACCAGCAGATAAACTTCGGCGCGCGGAATCCCTTCAGCCTGCGACGGATCGGGCATCTTATCACCAAGCAACTTCTTGATATTGGCCGTCGGCAGCAATCCCAGCGACGCGCCGTTGACCAACTGGAACTCGGTCATGCCGGGGACATCGAGCGTGGGTTCAATTTGCAGAACCTCGCGATAGAAATCACGCGCCTGCTGTTGATCTTTGACGTACAGGATGAAGATTGACTCCACGAATCACCTCTTCTTTGAAGTGCAAAAAAGTGCGGCAGGTCTCACCATCGTGTTTACATGACAAAATCTTCAGACTCTCGTGGGACAGAGCAAAACCAGAGTACACAGTCAGTCTGCAGCGATGGCAGGACCTGCCGCAACCACCATATCAGACCTTCACCGGCGCGGGTTTGCCGTCGCGGTCAACCGCGACCATCACAAACTCCCCGCGCGTCGCCAGTTCACGAATGCCCGAGAGCGGGTTCTCGGAATAAAGCTCAACTTCGACGGTTACCGATGTTCGGCCAACCTTTAAGATCTTCGCGATCAACTCCACCAGATTCCCCTGCGGCACTGGTTTCTTGAAGACGATCCTGTCCGACGCGATCGTCACCATCTCTTTGCGGGCGTAGCGGGTCGAGCATACCCAGGCGGCGCGATCCATCCATTGCAGGGCGATACCGCCAAAGAGCGTGCCGTAATGATTGACCAGCGACGGGAAGACCACCTCGACAATGCGGGTGGTAGCGTCGATTGGGCTATTGGGGGAATTTGTCATATCGGAATAAAGAGTATGCGGGGGCGAGAGTCAAGGAACCGAGATCGCGACGGCCCTGCCTGAAAAACGGTCAAGCAAGGCCCCGCGATTTTGATTTCATTATAGCACTTCGACTATCCCAAGAACGGATATTTATAATCCGTCGGTGGGACGAAGGTCTCTTTGATCGAGCGCGGCGAAGTCCAGCGCAACATGTTCTGGATACCGCCCGCTTTGTCGTTCGTGCCGGACGCGCGCGCGCCGCCGAACGGTTGCTGGCCGACCACCGCGCCGGTCGGTTTATCGTTAATATAGAAATTGCCGGCGGCATGACGAAGTGTCCGTTCGGCCAGTTCCACCGCTTTGCGGTC
>JAMPYH010000298.1 GCA_023700785.1 Candidatus Zixiibacteriota bacterium | reverse complement strand
GGTTCGGCCGATTCCATCTGGGCCGCGCGACGAGTGTACAGCGCGAAAATTGTGACAAGTATCAGGGTATCGATGACAGTCAGGCTTCCCTTGAGCGGGATCGTGAACGAGTAAATGGTCGCCATCGCAAGATAGAAGATCTCGACCCGCTGGCTCTCATCGAGGATGATCGCTTTTTTCTTTTTCGCCAGCACGTAGAGAAAGAGTATGAACGGCCAGCCAAGGCCGACGAGCATTCGGTTCGCGCCGGTCATATTGGCGATGGCGTAGTGATGCCACTCGTTCACCTCGGGGTAGCCTTGCCCCGCTTTCCAGGTAAACACAAAGTCCACGGCATATTCCGGAAGTACCGCGATCAGCGCGAGGATCGCGACGGCCAGTGATTCAGAGATATCGATCTGCGCGGCCTCAGCCGCCCAGGAGAGCATAAACGCCGCCCCAAAGACCGCGACACCAAACGTGATCGTACCGATCACCGGCAACAAATGAGTATGGGTCAGGCCGGCCCAGAGTCCCGGAAGGGTGGCGATGACGGCGAGTATCAGGATCAGGTAGAGATACGGATCGATCTCATACTTGCTCCGCGGATGTGGGTGTTCGTGCGTGGTCGATTTTTCCTTGGTCATCTTCCCTGGTTCTTTCAGCGGAGACGTCAGCCCCGGATTATCATGTTGACGATATCTTTTCTCAGTAATACTCCCACCAGCTGCTCGCCGTTGACGACAAAGACCCGGCGAACATCCTTGAAGATCATCATCGCGGCGACTTCGACAATCCGGGTATCCGGCGAGGTCGTCTCATAATCGTCGCGGTACAGCTGCGATACCTTTATCTTGTCTTCCTGTTTGAGCAATTCCTCGAACGGCTCGACATCCATGGAGTAATTCAGGTTGGAGATAAGCGCTTTGTAATCAGGCAACGCGACTTTGATCAGATCCCGGTCGTTGATCACGCCAAGCAGCTTGTTGTTTTTGTCCACCACCGCCAGCGCCGAGAGCCGATGGCGGAACATCTGATTGGCGACTTCCTTGAGCGTATCATCGGGCGTGACCGACACCACCCGGTGCCGCATCACATCCCTCACCATCAATTCCTTGTCCACCATCACGCCGCTCGACGCCACCAATCCGATCAGATCATGCGGATTGTCGGTCGCCAGCAGTTTATCGAGAATCCCCGGCTGGCGCGCGAAGCGTGCCATACCGGAAAGCGACTGAAGATACAGTTTGGCGATGGATGACGGCGTCAACAGCAGGCAGACCGCGTGGACCGGCACGTTGTCATGGGTCTTCCCTTCCAGTCCGACCTTGGAGACGCCGATCACGATATACATCTCCCTGACCGCGTCGGTCCGAGCATGCGGAAACGCCCAACCATGACCGTACGACGTGTCCTCAACTTCTTCGCGCTCCCTGACGGAGTTCAGGACCGCCTGGTAATCCATCTGGATCCCTTCGTCCTTCATCATCGCGAGCAGTTCCTGCACCGCGTCATCTTTGGTGCGGGCGCGAAGGTTCATCTTGACGCGATGTTCGGCCAGCAGATTAGCGAGTTTCACTGACTGCCTCCGCTCCGCTCTGCCATACCAATTTTCCTCGTGGCTTGATGACACCGGGCGTTACCACCCCTCCAGACACCACGAATTTTATCGCTTGTTCGACCGTGATATCCACTGGAGTAACATCCTCGATCGGCAGGATGATCGTCCAACCGGTGAATGGTGTTGGTGTGTTCGGCAAATAGACCGCCGCGCATCTCCGCATTGTCCCTTCTATGGTCAATTCAGTGAAACTCGCCACAAAACCGAGATTGTACGACCCCTTGCGCGGGTATTCGACCATGACGACCTCTTTGAAGGTTGTGGTCGATTCGGAGGTAGTCGCCTGGAGCAATCCTTTCGTACCGGAATAGAGCGGCCGGATCAACGGGATCTTGACCAGGATGTTCTCCCATATCTTGTAAAACCGCCCTCCGATGTAATTTCGAGTCAGGATGCCGGCGATAATGATCAACAGCAGGGTAACGGCAATGCCGAGCCCGGGTATGTAAAAGCCGACGAGGTAGTGAATGACTCTCTGGAAGATCCCATCAACCGCCTCGAACAGCATACTCAAAACGAGGTAGGTTATGATCAACGGGACTACAACGAGCAGCCCGCTGACAAAATACTGTTTGAAGATCTTACCTATTGCTCTGGAAACCGACATACCTACCTGGACCGTCTTTCGGTCGGCCAAATTATACCAGAAGAGCCGTTAGGTGTCAATAAGTTAGAGGAATACGGAAAGTCCTCAGAGAGGCCTAAAAAGCCCCGCTTTGGGCGGGGCTAAAGCGCTCTGGCTACTGGGTCTATCGGGGGGAACTAAAGCCCAGTGCCACCGGGATATCCGACGCAAACCGCATTATCGGCTCGGGGAATAACCCAAAGAGGAAAACGCCAACCAGACCGATCGCCACCACCAGCACAACCGGGTTCCTCAGGCTGAACGTGTACGGGCTGGCTTCGGCGCTGAAATACATCGTCTTGATCACATAGGCATAGTAGTACAGCGCAAACACTGAAGTCAGCAGCCCAATACCGACCACCCAATACAGGAACGCGTACTGGGAGGATGCCCCCGCAAGTTTGATAGCCGCCGCAAAGACGTAATATTTCGCCAGAAAGCCCGCCAACGGCGGGATGCCGGCCAGCGACAGCAGAAACACCGCAAGCGACGCGGCGATAAATGGGGACGTCTTGGAGAGACCCGCGTAACTCGCGATCCGGGTTGAACCGGTCTTATCCTCAAACATCGTGACGATGGCAAACGCGCCCATGTTCGCGAACATATAAGTAAACATGTAGAACGCGACCGAGGCGAGCCCTATCTCATTCATTGCCAGCATGCCGATCATGATGTAACCGGCCTGGGCTATCGAGGAATAGGCAAGCATCCGCTTGATGTTGGTTTGTCGGATCGCGACCGCGTTGCCGACGATCATCGCCGCGCAGGCCAACACCGCGACCAGCACACCCCAGTCATTGGGCGCCATCACCGGATCCCAGAACGCGAATAGTCCGTTGACAAGGATCTTGGCGAACGCCACCAATCCCGCCGCCTTCGAGCCGACCGAAAGGAACGCGGTGACCGGAGTAGGCGCGCCTTCGTACACGTCCGGCGCCCACTGGTGGAACGGCGG
Organism: Candidatus Zixiibacteriota bacterium; assembly: GCA_023700785.1. Taxonomy (GTDB): domain Bacteria; phylum Zixibacteria; class MSB-5A5; order GN15; family FEB-12; genus FEB-12. The sequence goes on along the minus strand of JAMPYH010000298.1, from coordinate 123 downwards.
CAAAGCCAGCTTGAATCCGACACCGGCCACGATCGCCAGGATCGCCAGCACCAGCACGACTCCGATCTCGCCGCGGCTCAGGTGCAGCGTCGAGAGATTGATCTTCATCAGCACGATATCCGT
>JAMPYH010000297.1 GCA_023700785.1 Candidatus Zixiibacteriota bacterium | reverse complement strand
ATCGCAACGCGCGGAGCGATCTCCGCATTGATCGGGGTATTGTCGACCGTGTCTGATCCTGATTCACACGACATCACCCGTAGTTTCGTTCAACTCGCCAACGGAACCAGCATCGGACGCTACCGGATCATCGAGAAGATCGGTGCCGGCGGTATGGGTGAGGTCTATCTCGCAGAGGATATCGAACTCAACCGGAGAGTTACGCTCAAATTTCTCCCTCCGCATATCTGTCAGGATGTCGATTGCCGCGCCCGGTTCAAGCGGGAGGCCCAGGCGGCCGCCAAACTGAATCATCCCAATATCGTTACCATCCACGAGGTCGGCGAGTTCAAGGAACGGCCGTATCTTGTCGCCGAATATGCCGGTGATAAAACACTGCATGATCTGATAAAATCAAAAGATATCTCTCCCTCGGATGCCATCAAAATCGTCGCGCAGATATGCGAAGGGCTGGAGGAAGCGCACAATGCCGGGATCGTGCATCGCGATATCAAACCATCGAATGTCGTCCTGGAAAAGAGCGGTCGGCCCAAGATTGTCGATTTCGGGTTGGCGGTCATTCAAGGGGGGCAGAAAGTAACCAAATCCGGCTCGGCGGTCGGCACGGTCGGGTATATGTCTCCGGAGCAACTTCGGGGAGAACCGATCGACAAGCGGACCGATCTCTTCTCAACCGGCGTCCTGCTGTACGAGTTGATCACGGGGAAACATCCATTCCTGATGGAGACTGAAGCGGCGACGCAGAATCGGATACTTCGCGAAACGCCGGAACCGCTGGCGCGATACAAGTCGGGTGTACCTGAGGGACTGCAGGAGATCGTTGACCGCGCGCTGGAGAAGGATGTACAACTTCGTTTTCAATCAGCGGCCGATCTTTCGGCGGAGCTAAAACGACTGCGGAGGCGGTCGTCCGATCCGGATCAGATCGGTCGGGCCGACAGCCGGGTGCGGCGAATCGGGAGATTTCGCGCGCGAACTCTGGCGCTGGCCGGAGTCGCGCTGGCCGTGGCGGCGGGATCCTATTTCACCAGTCGCGAGTACGACGTGACGCGAGAGCATCCCAGGAAGCAACATCTGGCGGTGATCCCATTTGTGAGTCTCGGGCAACCGGCATCGAATCCGGAATTTTCCGACGGTCTGGCGGAGACGATCTCAAGCAAGTTGACGCAATTGGCGGATGTCAGCGGCCAACTGAGTGTGGTACCCTCGAGCGAAGTTCGCGAGAAGAAGATAGAGAGCGCGGCGAAAGCGCGCCGGGTGTTTGGCGTCGATCTGGCGATCACCGGCAGTATCCAGCGGTTCGGCGATGAGATCCGGATCACGCTAAATCTGGTGGACGCCAAGCGGGAGCGACAAATCCGCTCGACCGTGATCAGCGAGCGAATGTCCGACCTCCCCCGTTTACAGGATATGATCGTTGAGCAGATGGTAGTGCTGTGCGATCTGCGGATCCCGCCCGGCCCGCATGAAGCGCTCGCGTCGGTCCGTACGGGGTCATCCGACGCCTATTACTCGTATCTTCAGGGACAGGGATTTTTGGCGCGATACGCGGACACGCGGTCGATCGACAGCGCGATCTACTATTTCCGCGCGGCCGCGGAGCAGGATTCCGGCTACGCGCCGGCATTCTCGGGGCTGGGGGAAGCGTACTGGCGCAAGTACCAGAATTCGATGGATGATCGCTGGGTAACCCCGGCGATCAAACACAGCAGTCGGGCGCTGGAATTGAACGACCAAAACGCGTCAGTCTTTCTTTCGCTCGGGATCATTCATCGCGGCACCGGCCACTACGAAGAGGCGGTGGTGTTTTTCGAGAAAGCGCTCAAACTCGATTCAACCAAATCAGAGAGTTTCCGGGAACTGGCGCTGGCGTATGAATCGTTGCGCCGGTACGATCTGGCGGAGTCAACCTATCGGCGGTCGATCGCGCTGGATCCTGATAATTGGCAAAACTACTACTATCTCTCGTACTTCGCGTATCGACGCGGGAGGACGAGGGAGGCGATACTTCAAGCCGGAGTGGCGGAGTCGCTCGCGCCGGAGGCGGCCTATCCGTATTACCTGGTCGGGAGTCTCTATATCTTTCTGGGTGTCCCTGAGAAAGCGAAGGAGATGCTTCAGTATTCGATCCGCCTCGAGCCAAATCATGCCGCCTATTCCAATCTTGGAGCGATCTACCAGGGGGAGGATCGCGACAGCCTGGCGATCGCCATGTATGAGCGGGCGGTGAAATTGGGGGACAGGGATTATCGTGCCTGGAGCAATCTGGCGGCGATGTACAAAGCGATGCCCAGCCGCCGGAGAGACGCGGCGGCGGCGTACGATTCCGCGATCGTGCTGGGCCAGCGGGCGAGGGGAGTCAATCCAAACGACGCGGAACTGCTTTGCCATTTGGCGGATTGTTACGCGTCGGTCAACAATCGCGACAGTTCGCTGGCACTGGCGCGGCTCGCGGTGAGGCTTGCTCCAACCGAAGGAGAAGTCCTGGTCCGGGCGGCACTGATCCACGAAGCGTTGGGGGATCGGACCGAAGCGCTCGACTTGATCAGGAAAGCGGTGGCGAACGGTTATTCGCTGGCGCGTATTCGTCAACTGGAGGAACTGCGAGCATTGACCCAGGATGCCCGTTTCAGCGCGCTCCATGAACCCACGGGGAAATAGTCGATCAGCATAGTCAAAAACAGGCGCCTGAATGACTCGCCGCTTCAGCCCGGAACCACAAGGAGAAGAAGATCATGTCGAAAGCCAAAAAACAGCTCCATGTTGTAAGTATCTCAAGCGGCAAGAAGGGGTGCAAAGTGTCGCGGCCGTTCCTGGTCACCAACCCCGGGGATAAAGTCAAGTTCCAGAACAAGACCAAGGGGAAAGTCTATCTCCACATTTCCGAGGACAAGATATTCAAGAAGGGGATGTTTAGTGTCGCGAAAGGGAAGACATTGACGCAGGTAACGAGGCGGGTGAATCGGGGCGTTTATCCTTACGCGGTCTTTTGTGAAGAGAAGGCGAAGTTCTGCACGGGATCATCGATGCCGATCATCATCGTGCCGCGGTGAGGCGGGGAGTGGGGTAGGAGGCGGCGGTTCACACGCTCGCGAGAAAGATCGTAAAGTCGGTGAGCCACGAGAGTCAGTGACGTCAGGAGCAAGCTCGGGAAGGTCCGGGGCGAGCGCAGGAACCGCCGCAACGTACTTCCACAAAGCCGCTTGATAACATGAAACTTCCAGCTGGAAAACCAACACTTTTTGACCATTATGCCCGCAATGACGAATTTGGTGGTGAGAGATCAAAGGCGAGACGAGAATGT
>JAMPYH010000296.1 GCA_023700785.1 Candidatus Zixiibacteriota bacterium | reverse complement strand
CTGCGTGACGGAGTCGGGCTGTCGCATGGCGGCAGTCTCCTCTTTATGGTTTGAGATAGGTTCCGCGGAAATCGTTCGTGAGCAGATCTTTCAGCGACTGGTAAAGCGCGCGGGGTTTGAAACCCAGCTCGGAACGCGCCTTCCGCGAGGAATAGGCCCAGTCGTAATCCAGCAGTTTCACGATATCAGGATAGAACTCGATCTTATGCCCGGAGCCAAGTTTGGTTCGAAGGGAGTGATAGACTCCCGCGCCCGCGCCGGCCAGATCGATCATCCAGCGCGGGATCGACCAGACATGCGGCGTGATCTTCAGCAGGGCGGAGACATGGAGGATCAGATCCCTCTGGGTGATATTGTCGCCCGAGAGAATGTAGCGGTTGCCCGGCCGTCCGCGCTCCGCCGCCGCGACAATGGCGGGAGCGACATCACGAATATCCACCAGGTTCATCCAGTTGTGCATGCCCGGAAGAATGAGGTGATCGAAGCGATGGATCGCCTTGGCGCGATCATCTCCCGAAGAAGACGGCGCGATCATTATCGACGGGTTCACCATCAGCAGTTCCGGCCCGGATTGCGCGGCGAGTTTCCAAAGCTCCTCTTCGGCCGCGCGCTTGCTCAGGATATAGGGGATATGCACTGACCGCAGGTTGAACTCATGCTCTTCAGTCGCCAGCATGGCCGGATGTGATCGGCTGTTGCCGTTTACCCGTTTCACCGCGCCGATCGCGCCGACGGTCGAAATATGCACAAAGCGCTTTACGCCTGCCTTGCGCGCGGCGAGATACATGTTGATCGCGCCGAACGTATTTATGCCGGTGAATTGCGTCAGGCGATCGCGCCGAAAGGAGACATAGGCAGCGGCGTGAATGACAATGTCAATGCCGCGAACCAGATCATCCAGTTGCGCCTGTTGGCGGAGATCCGCGACGCGCTTCTCGAGGCCGAGCGAGTCGATGTATTCGGTGGAAGAATTGTCACGCACCTGGGCGATCGGACGGTAGCCGTGCTTGACCAGTTCATAGATCAGCTGGCTACCCAGTCCGCCGGGAGCGCCGGTGATAAGGATGGAAGGCTTGTTATTCTCTGACATCTATCTTACATATAATCAACAAGTTATGGACTCTTAATCTCTTTTTTCAACTCTACTGCCGCAATGTGTACTATGACCGGCCATTATCGCCACAATAACTGACTGTCCAATAATCTGTTATATCGGCAATCCATGACGCAACCCTAAAATCTTTCCCCGGTCAGTCGATAGTATAGAGAGAAGGCTCTCTATGAAACTACACAACTTAACTCTGACCTTTCTCCTCCTATTAATAGGAGGCAATTTGGCCGCCGCGGATCTGACCGGCGTGGTTAATCGCAAGCCGGCGGAGCAGGCCGCAACGAAAACGGTCGATCGTTATCGCGAGAGAACCGCCGCTCCGACCAATGATAACGGTTCCACCTGCGCATGCAACCCCGGACTCTATTCCGTGGTCTGGCTCACCGGCGACTCACTTCCACCGATCACCCAGCCAAAGACGACGCCAACCATGGCGCAGAAGGATATGATGTTCCAGCCGGCGGTTTTGTCGGTTGGAGTCGGCACAACGGTCTCATTTCCGAATAGAGATCCGTTCTTTCATAATGTTTTCTCTTATTCCAAGCCGCGCAAATTCGATCTCGGCCGCTACCCTGAGGGCGAGACCGCGGAAGTCGTTTTCGACAAAGCGGGAGTGATCAAGGTCTTCTGCGAGATCCACTACTCAATGCGCGCGTACATCCATGTGTTTGAGACTCCGTATTTCGCGACGTCGGACGATAAAGGAAGTTTCAGCATCCCGAATATCCGGCCCGGACAGTACGTGGTGCATGTTTGGCAGGAGAATCTGCCTGAGATAACGCGGGAGATCACGGTCACCGACCAACCGATGCGGATGGAGATCGAGTGAAGTTCTATTTCTCGCTCACGCAGCGGTTTCTTTTGTTTCTCGCGGCGGTGATCGCGGCGTTTATTATCGGCACGCACCTGATCACATCGCAAGTGGTGAAATCCGGTTTGGTTGAGATGTTTCGCCAGCGGTTTAACCGCGCCCAGACCGTGCTCAAACAATACAGCGACCTGCACCATTACACGCGAATCCGCGAACTTGAGTCGGTCCTGACCTCACCTCGCTTTTTGGCGACGCTTTCGACCGAAGACTCCGCGACCATCGCCATCGAACTGCCGGCGTATCGTCAACTGCTGGGGGCCGATCTGCTTTGCTACTATGGCGCTGACCGCCGGATGATACTGGTATCCGATTCACTCGCCAGAACAGTGCATGATCAGTTGCGCGGTTACCGGCTCCCACAGACAACTGAACCGATGTCAGATCATCTGGTCGCGGGGAACGAGGCGTTCGAGACGATCGCGACTCAAGTTACTACCAGCGACGGCTTTCAACTTGGCTGGTTGCTCGCCGGAAATTCAGTTTCGCAGGGGTATGCGTCAGATCTGAAGCAACTGACCGGCCTCGACCTGGTGATCACCCACCACGACCGGATGATCGGACATAGTTCATCGACTCTGATCGACCGGCTCCTGGCGACCTCGCGATCAAGATCGATCTTCAGCGAGCCGCAGTTTTTGAGCACCCAAATGCTCGATGATGAGGAACTGATCTTCTCGACATCCCCAGGACCGGGGAACGCGTCGATGGTCACGTTCATCGCCTCGCTGGATGAGCATATTTCGCCGATCCAGTCGCAGATCACCACGTACCTGCTTCTGTTCGCGGCCGGCGGCGGACTTCTCGCGATGCTGGTGATCTACGCGTTTACCTCGCGGCAGATCGGCCGCCAGGTTGACAGCCTGGTGCGCGCGGCGGAGAAGATCGCGTCCGGTCAGACCGATTTCGAGATCGCGGCTTTATCCAAAGATGAGCTGGGATATCTTGCCGGCGAGTTCGAGAAGATGCGCCAACAGATCGTCAAGAGCCGCACGGACCTCGAACAAGTTCACAGCGACTCGATCCGCTCGGAACGATTGGCCGCGATCGGAAAACTGGCGACAGGGATCATCCACGATTTCAAGAGTCCAATGGCGGTCATTCGCGGGACTGTTGAATTGATCCAACGCAAGGATCCGGCCAATACCAAGCTCATCACATACTGCGAGACGATTCAGGGACAGGTGGACCGGATGGTCGCGCTGACGCGTGATGTCATCGACTATAGTCGCGGCGAAAGCAGGCTCGAACTCGCCCCGATCAACCTCGCGGACTATTTCGCGGAGATCCGCGATTTCCATCTCCCGTCGTTTCAGTCTGCCGGCATTCGGCTGACTTGTG
>JAMPYH010000020.1 GCA_023700785.1 Candidatus Zixiibacteriota bacterium | reverse complement strand
CCGGGCAAAGAAGATCAGAAACGGCGTGACCGCCGGGTGTAGGTTGGTCAGTTGAAGCGCGACGGTGCTGTCCACAGCGGCATAGTATATGGCCTGCGTCGCATAGTGGCAAGAATCGGTTGGGGAAACTACAAAACGACAAAGCCGACTGGAAGCTATTATGCTTCAGTGAGATAGTACCCCTGGAGCATCTCGGACTCGGTCAGATCGGCCATCATCCGGTCAACCTGCTCGTACTCGCTGAGATAGAGTTCCTTGAATTCGTTAAAGTCATCCGCCGAGCGCCAGATATCGACCGTGATATACTCCCGCTCCGCTTTGCTGTCGCGCATCAGGTCGGTGCGAATGTATCCCGGATGTTGGCGAAACAGTCTGGCCCAGTCACCGACCGGGCCATATCCTGATTCAAACCTCTCCTCGCACCCCGGTTTCACCCGGTAGCGCCAGATAATGACAAACTTTAATTCCGGCATACAGCGGTCTTACGGCGTGAGGCGATTGATCTCGTCAACCTGATCGCGGAACAGATCGATGGTCGCCATCACCGGATCAGGCTTCGACATGTCAACACCGCAGATCTTGAGCAGTTCGATCGGATGATCCTTGCCGCCGGAAGAAAGCAATTCGAGATACCGCTCGATGATCCCGGGCTCGCCGTTGACAAACTTGGTCAGGATAGCCTGTGACGCGGCGTACGATGTCGCGTATTGATAGACATAAAACATATTATAGAAGTGCGGGATGCGCGACCACTTGAGCGGCGTGAACTCATCCATGGTGAGCGACGGACCATAGTACTTCTGCGTCAAATCACCCCAGACCTGTGTCAGGTAATCCGGCGAGAGCGCGTTCCCTTTTTCGACCTCGGCATGAATGATCAATTCAAAGCGGGCATACAGCACCTGGTGGAAGAACGTGCCAAACGTATTATCGAGATGTCGATTCAGCAGGTAGAGCTTCTGGCTGGTGTCGTTGACTCGCCTGAGCAGCGAATGCATGAGCAGACCCTCATTGAGGGTCGAAGCAACCTCGGCGACAAAGATCGAATACTGCGCCTTGGCGAACGGCTGCGCCTTGTTCGAGTGGTAGCTGTGCATGGCATGCCCCATCTCGTGCGCCAGCGTGAACATGTTATCCACCGTGTCGTTGTAATTCATCAACACGTATGGATGCGCCTGGTAGTTCCCCCAGCTGTACGCTCCGGAGCCTTTTCCTTCGGTCTCGAACACATCCACCCATCGCGAATCAAACGCGCCGCTGAGCACCTGCTGATACTTGTCGCCAAGCGGCCGGACCGCCTCGAGCACTTCCTTGACCGCTTCTTCGTACGGAACCGTGTAATCCGCTTCGGGAAACAGCGGGCAGAGCATATCGTATGGATAGATAGTGTCAAGTTTCAGGATCCGTTTGCGCAGATCGGTGTAGCTGTGAAGGGCGCCCAGATGCGCTTCGGTCGTATCCAGCAGCGCGTGATAGACCGAGACCGGGATATTGTCATTGTCGAGCGACCGATGCAGGCAGCTTTCGTATTTGCGGGCGCGCGTGTAGAAGACATCCTTGTTGACCGATGCCGCCAGCGACGCGCCGATAGTGTTGATATGCGATTTGTACGAGGAATAAAACGCCGCGTTGGTATCCTGGCGGACGCGCTGGGATGACGATTCCATATATTTGGCGAACCGCTGTTTGGTCAGTTTTACCTCGTTGCCGTTCTCATCGATGATCGACGGATAGGTGATGTCCGCGTCGTCGAGCATCGAGAAGATCGAATCCGGACCACGAGCGATCAGGCCGGCCATGGCGAGCAGCTCCTCAACTTCGGCCGAACGGATATGCGCCTTGGAGCGAAGCAGTTCCTGGATATAGAAATCATACACCGATCGCGTCGCGAACTGCTTCTCCATCGCGACCAACCGGACGTCGTCCATCTTAAGCAGTTCCGGGTCGACAAACGAGAACGCGGCGCCGGCCTGCGACGACAACATCGCGGCGCGCTCGGTCATCGCCTGATAGGCCGAGACGCGATTGTCCAGGTCTTTGTTCAGGTAGGCATACTGATAGAGCGAGTGAAGGCGCATGCCGATCTCGGTCTGCAGTTTGAGGCAGGCTTCAAGGGTCGCGGGAGATTCGTGCAGTTTACCGGCGTACGATGTCGCGGTCTGCACCAGCTTTTGGATCTCGCCATACTCCGTTTCCCAGGCTTGATCGGAGGCGAAAATGTCTGAGAGGTCCCAAGTCAGTTTGGGGTCGATTTCGGCGCGTGAGGGGATCTTGTTGACTGCGGTCTCGACAGGCATGACGGTCACTTTCTATTAGGTTAGTACGTACCGGAGAGAATATCGGGAAAAACGGGACGTTTGGCAACGGGGGGATGCGACGAACCTTTCATTTCTAATTGACATAACCCTCTTATCTAACAATCATATAGCCGTACGCTAACAAGTGCATTTGAGACGTCATGCCAGTTATCAGCCGTCGTCCATGGAGTAGAGATGAATTGGTAGTAGCATTCTACCATTACTGCCGCATTCCTTTTGGCAAGCTCCACCGCTTAAATCCAGAGATCATTTCTCTGTCGAAAGTGCTCGATAGAACACCAAGTGCTGTGGCAATGAAATTGAGCAACTTTGCGAGCTTTGATCCTGCTCACCGACAACGAAGTGTAGTAGGCTTAAAAAACACAAGTAAGGCCGACAGAGAGATCTGGGAACAATTCCATAATGACTGGGAATCACTCATCATAGAAAGTAGTGACATAGTAGATAATTTAGGTGACGCTAAAGGAACCAAGCTAACGCAGAGAATGAGCCAGGCGACCGAAACAAAGGCCGAACGACGAGTGCGACTGGTTCAGGCCTTTTTCAGGGAAACCGTGCTCGCCTCCTATGATTCAAACTGCGGAATATGTTCATTGGAGATCGCGGAGCTTCTAGTGGCGAGCCATATCATCCCGTGGTCCGCAGATAAAGGACGTCGAGCCGACCCCACCAATGGACTGTGCTTATGCGTCTTTCACGACAAAGCGTTTGATAAGGGGCTCTTTTGCCTCGATCCGTCGCTCAGGATCAAGCTGTCCAAGCGGGTTCACAAGTCGCGCACTTCGGTGCTCGTTAAATTCGGCCTCACTGATTTTGAGAATCATCGTCTCATCCTACCACAGAGATTTGCTCCCGACCCTGATTGCCTTGCTTATCATCGCCTAAATGTTTTTCAGGCCTAATTCGAATTGTTGACCGCAAATACTGGTGGACATAACAACGCCGCCGGTGGGAGGGGCCGGCGGCGTCTTTCGAAGGGCTCACACAAGAAGGAGAGGAAGAGAGACAAATGCCGATACTTTCACTCCATTAAGGCTAACCCATTCACCTTATTATCTCATTCGGCCAAGCACTACCGCCCGGCCATAAAACATCAGTTCAGTTCTCCAGCGGGTTGTCCGTCACTGATCCGGATACCTGTACATCCGTCGGAAGCGTACTCTCCGCATCCTTGGCGGCGGTCCGCTTGGGAACGCCGGCAAGTTTCAGCTTCGGCAGTCCGATCTGGCGGCGGAGTACCTCGATATAGTCGCTGATCAGTCGATACTTGTTGCTGAACGCGTTACTCTTGCGGATAGCGGCGACCAACTTTTCCTTGGTTTTGCAGAGATCCAACTCGTAAGAGTAGCGGTCGCGATCAAGGTACTCCAGGAGCGGGAGGTCATCCGAGAGCGAGTGACCGGTATCGGGCATCACGACCGACGCTACCTGCGCCTGCCAGAGAAGCTGACGGAACTGCTCGAGCACGATATTGGTCGAGTCGATATCCTGCTGGATCAGCTTCAGGAGATCTTTCTCACGAGCGGAAACTCGCGGCTGGTCACCTTTCAGCACCGCGTCATACCAGAGATCCACAACATAGGCAAGTCTGTTCGGAGCAAGACCGGAGTAATAGTACTCCTTGAGCGGCTCGGGAATGGCCCGGTTCTCCGCCGGATTATCCGTCGCGCTTAACGGGACTGCGGCGAGACCGGCGATAGCTACGAGGTATGAGAATAGTACTTTTCGGGTCATGGGCATCGGCTCCGTCTTGCTGTTTCACTTGCCCGCATCCGGCTAAAAAGCAAAGCCGTTGCCCAACGACTAACTCATTTACGGATAATTACTTACGGAAATATCGACGGGTGGAGATTATTGGCCGGCCGGCATGTTTATGCCCCGGAGCCTATATTAATAATGAGCGGGGTTGGACGAATTTCAGCCGTCGATCTCGAAAAGCGATTCCTGGTACTCGTGCGCCGCGACAAAACCAAGCGACGTGTAGCTCCGGATGGCAGGGGCGTTATCGGCGCGAACATTGAGCGACACCATCATCTCTTCGTCGAGAAACTCACGGCAGAGAGTCGAGGTCAGCAGGGTTGAGATCCCCTGCCCGCGATGTTCCGGATGGGTCGCGATCGCGCCAAGGACCGCGGTCTTGTATTTCGGGGAATAGACATGCACTCCCGCGACCGCCATCAGTTCTCCATGAATCTGGTAGCCAACATACTTGCCGGTGTCGAGCATCGGCGGATCGAAATACCCGTCAGGATAAGCGGCACGGTAAAACGTAAGTAACTGCTGGTGATGTGACCGATCGAGCCGAACGATATTGGCGGTATCCAATGTTGAAGTCGCCGGGCGGAAGCTGGTCAATTTCATTTTTAGGCAGCGACCAAGCGCGGTCTCTTTGAACGATTGCCGGAACTGCTCTCTGTATGCTTGTTGATAGTGGCAGTGGAATCGCAGCGGGAGGACCGGGACCACATCATCGAGCAGCGATCTGAATCCGCCGGTCATGCCAAACGCCAACACCGCCGGAGTCGCCAATCCGCTGTAGATCAACACGCAATCGAGGATCTGCGCGGTCTCACCGTAAATTGAGGCGTACTGGCAGTTGGGGAAATAGCGATCATCCAGATCCCCGATATGATACGCGAAAAGGACGGGGTCCTTCTGGAAATGGCGATAGAGTCGCTCTTTATCTATAGCGAAGGTAAACATCGAGCTGATAATCGGCTCACGCCGATTTGATCTGAGTGAGCGCCGCCAGCACGTCGTCGAGCTGCTCGCGCTTAAAGGTAACTCCCTTTTTGGTCGGGAGCCACTGTTCATCGTCCGACAGGAAATAGATCCGAAGCGAGACCAGTTGGTGTCCCTTGAATTCGGATTCTTCGATGATCAGTTTTTCGGTCGCGGATCGTTCCAGTTCAAAACGCTTCATGCGATAACTTTCTATCGTTTGTAGCCGATTGTGCGAAGGAACTGCTGCCGTCCGGTTTTGTCCGCGTCGGTTTCAACGCCAAGCGGCGGTTCGCCGTCGATCACGCCGATCACCCCGCGTCCCTGCGACGATTCCGCGACCAGGACCTGCAGCGGATTCGCGGTCGCGCAGAAGATACGGCAAACCTCCTGGCACTCTTTGACCCGGTTCAGGATATTGATCGGGAATCCGGCCTTCATGAAAATAAAGAACGTATGTCCGGCGGCGACTCCTTGCGCCGCTTTGGTCGCTGCGCTGATCATCTCGGGGTCGTTGCCGTCGGTCCGGATCAACCGCTTCCCCGATGCTTCGCAGAACGCGATCCCGAACTTGATCCCTGTTCCGGAGGTGATCAACGCCTCATAGAGATCCTCAACCGTTTTGATAAAGTGCGATTGCCCGAAAATCAGGTTGCAGTCGGCCGGGAGGTCGATCGGGACCAGCTTGCTGCCGAACGGAAGTTCATTTCCCATCTTTCACCTCGAAAAGCTCATCCGGCACACCGGCATTCACTACTGGTTCCGAGTATATTTCGGTAGCCGAGGTCGGCACATTGATGATCCACATCGCCTTGGCTTTCATCGTGAAACTGAACTCGGTCGGCAGCCAGTAACCTTCGGCTGTCGGCAGATAGTTCAGCGCCATGTTCATCTTGGACATCTTGAACATCGTCCGACTGACCAACTGCGACGGCGCAAATGTCACCCGCACCAGATGGAGCGACTCCGTATCAAAGAAATAGTCGCCGTTTAACAGGGTGTCGGCCGGTTCGATCGCCGTGACATTAAAATGGTGGCAGAGATAACCATCAACCCGCTCACCGGCGATTCCCTTGTAACTGATCGTATAGATCGAGCGTTTCTCCGGGTAAAACGGCTTCACCATCGGGTAGCTGATATTCGGCGTCGCGCGGCGTTTTTTTTTCTCGCGGTCCTCGTCGGCGGACTTCTCGCAGTCTTTCGCGCTTTGCGGTTTTCCTTCCTTGATGCAGGAGAGGTATTCCTCATGCATCAGCGCGGTATCCGCGAGATACTTGATCGATATCCGCTTGGTGAACCGGATCTTCTCTTCGAACCGGCCATCGTCTTTCTCTTCCCCCTTGATATACTCAGAAAGAAGCACCAGGTCCCTGACCTGCTCCCGCTGTTGTTTGTCCACCTGCACGATCTTTTCGATCAGTTGCTCCGGAGAATCGGTTTGCGCGACCGCGGCCAGCGAGAGTAGCAACAATCCAACTGCGATGCAGAGCTGTCTCATTTCGGTTCCGGTCCTTCAGTGATGGTGATCCTTTGGATGACATCGCCGCGCGTGATCTCATCGGCGAACTCCATTCCGGAGGTCACCTGGCCGAACACCGTGTAGCGGCCGTTGAGATGCGGTTGCGGCGAAAGCGTGATAAAGAACTGCGAGCCGCCGGTATCTTTCCCCGACGTGGCGATGCCAACCGTGCCGCGACTGTACGGTACGCGCGAGTACTCGCAGCGGATAAAATACTCCGGTCCGCCCCACCCGTCGCCTCTGGGGTCGCCTCCCTGAGCGACAAAGTTCGGGACGACCCGATGGAACAGCAGGCCGTCGTAGAATCCTGACTTGGCGAGCTCGACAAAATTGATGACGGTCAACGGGGCGATATCAAACAGCAGTTCGAACGTTATCTCCCCTTTGTCGGTGAAAACATGTGCGATCGGATTTGTGGTATAGCGCTCGATGGCGTTCCTGATCTGCTTTTCAGTGATCCGCGTGACGGCCGGCGGCACCTGCGCCCAGCGATCTTCGGTCATCTTCTTTTCATACACCTGCGCGGCGGAGCGGCGCACGATATACTCTTTATCCAGGATGCCGTCGATCAGCAAACGAACCAGCGCGCTGTCCTGCCCGAATTCGTCAAACAGCGGCGGGAGCGCCTCGACGATAGAGCGCCGTATATCGATGCTCACTTCAGTTCCGCGCGCCATGATCTCGGCCAGCGATGGAACAAACTTCAGCAGCTTAAAACCGCTGATAGCGTCGATCCCCTGGACGATCATCACCATATCCTGGTCGTTAAGCGCCTGGCCTATGTAATAATCGAGATTGGAGGAATCCATCCGGACAAGCACGTCAAACGCCGATGCCCGGACGATCGGGTCTTCGTCGGCGAACATCTGCGCCACTCGCGGTAGCACCGCCTGCTTGTCCATCAAGCCGTATGCTTCGACGCAGGCCGCGCGAACATAGGGCGACGGTTTGGTGGTGCGAACGGAGTCGATCAGGTTGACCGCGCGATCCGACTGTACCGCGGCCAGATATTTGAGCCCGGCAGCGAGGACATTATCCGACGGTTGTCCGGTCGCCAGGTTGTTCACCGCCTCGATCGCCTGCGGCGCTTTGAGCGTTCGAAGGCCGTTGATCATTTCAACGGTCAATTTGTCGCCGTTCATTTGCGGAAGTTTCCGCCAGAGGTAATTGCCGGCTTCAACCGAACCATGCTTGGCCAGCGCGTTGATCGCCTCAGCTTCCACTCCCTGATCAACATCGTTGAGCGACATGGCGAGATACTGCACGGCCTCCGGCGTTTTGACCGCCCCCATCCCACGAACCGCCATCGAACGGACGCCGGGGTCAGCGTCGGCCAAAAATTGGGAGTAGATCTGTAAAGCATCGGCAATGGCAAGCCGGGCGAGCGCGAACAGCGCGGCCCGTTGCACCAGCGTATCCTGCTCCAGCATCATCAGCGTGGTCAACGCGGACGCCTGCTCTTTGCCGCCGCCAAAATAGAGAGCGTAGCATGCCGCCTCGCGGACCTCGGGAGAAGCATCATCGAGATAACTGGTGATCTCATCGAGTGTTTCGGTCTGACTGCTGTCGCACAGTCTCCCCGCGGCCAGAACTGCCTGGGCGGCGACCGCGCCGGGGAGATTCTCCGAGACTTCGATCAGTTTGATGGCGTACTCTTTCGCCCCCATCAGGCCGAGCCCGAACGCCGCTGATGAAGCGACGTCGATCGACGGATCATTGAGCGCTTCGAACAGGTTCTCCGCCCCATCTTTGTCGCCGATCCGCCCGATGGCCAGCGCCGCTCGAGAGCGCACGCGGATGGTGTCGTCTTTCAGATAATCTTTGAGCCGGGGAGTGAGAGTGCGAAGATCCTCGTCATGGATGATCGCGGCTAATTTTTCAGGAGTTGACCGAACGCGGAAGCTGTCATAAACGAGATAGCCCGCATATATCCCGGCCAGTGCCAGGACGACGATCGCGACGCGTGTGAGGATTGACTTCATAGCACTAACTCAAGGTACCGTGCGCGGTAGGCACGGTCAACCCTTTTGCCTGAAGCCGTTTGCGGGGAAATAAACAGCCCCTGGTGGTCGGCCAGGGGCTTGGTCTAACATCACTGACATTAGTCTTTGTAATGTCAGGGTGAAAGAGAGCAAAGGATATGCCGCTGCCCGGAAACGCTTCTCCGACTACGAACTCGCCGGTAGTGGTTTGTAGGACAATCACTTGGCGGGCAGTCAGATCTTGCTCTCAAACCACTATATGCAAGCCTGTTCACTAATTGAACAGCAGGTTCGCAACTCCGTAACCAGCCAAAAGAAAGCCCCCGAGCGCAAGTCGCTCGAGGGCAAGAAACCAATACATAAGGAGAATCAGAGCTCTTTCCAAATAAATGTGTAATGTCCGGAGGTCGGTACACCTGAGACATTCGCGTAGTAGCTTTCGATCATTACCTTGTAAACTTTGCCGCCGGTCTTTAGCAGATAAATATTCTCTTTGCTCAGCAACTGATGCAGCGGCGGACCGGTGTAGTTATACCAATCGGTCAGCGCCGAACTTGGGATATCCGGAAACATCGGCGCGGCAGGCTGCGCGGTGAAGGCGTCGATATCGGTCGGGTCGGTCAGTTCAGTGTAGGCGTAAAATCCTTTCGCCGCGCCGGAGCCGTTCGGTCCGGAGTTCTGAAAGACGTTGTACGACGAAAATCCAAGATCCCACTCCGTCGAGTTGCTCGGCGTGGCCGGAGTGACAACAGCACCGGAAGAAAAGTCGAAATAGACCGTACCGGATTCGACGGCAAACGACGTCGAGACAGTCGGACCGGGGAGTGACGCGTTATCGGCGGTCGGCTGATAGTAGTAAGTCAACCAGACAGTCCCCATATCGGGCGGCATACCGGCGCCGGTCAGCGAGTCGATCCGGAACTTGACATAGTTATGCCCGCCGGCATCAAGCATCGAATAGACATTCCGATTGGCGGTCAGTTGGTGTGTGATCGGATTGTAATCATACCAGTTGTCGAAGAAATACGCTATCTGGTCGGCGACCCAGGTTTTGCCGGCGGTATCAGCGACAGTCACCGCGGCGAAATCAACGGCGCCAAGGTCGGTCGCGAGAAGATCACCGGAGTTATTGGTGGACGCGCCGCCGTTGGTCTTGACCACTTCGCGGCGGAAGCCAAGATCCCAACTGGTCGCCCCGACTTTTGGCACACCGGTGGTCGTAGTGTCACGCGTAGTGAACGAGAAATAAGCGAACTCGGTCGTGCTTGAAGCATCGACTGTCGAACTCCAGTAGCCGCCGGACGCGTTCCAGGTACTGGTTGACGTATTCCCCGGATTGGTGACCGGGCTGGTCGGTTTGTCATCGGAACAGCCGATCAGGCTGATAGCCAGCGACAGGATGACAAACCCATAGAACATGCGTTTCACGTTTTCTCTCCTTCTATCTGTTATCCGTGAGTGCGATACCATATTTGAAACCGGCAAAGAGCTCCCTGCCGGGCCAGTAACCAAAGATCACGTCGGTTTCGTCCAAAAGATTCTCCACCCGGACGAACGCCTCGAGATCGCGCGAGAAGCGTTTGAACAGATTCAGATTCAGGGTGGTCCGATGCGGCGCCCAGACCGGTTCCCCTTCGTTGCCGCCGGTGTTGGTCCGGGCGGTCCAGAGCTTATGTGACTGATAAGTCCCCCAGAAGCTCCCGCCAAAACCGGAACCGGCGTCGTACAGCGAAAGCACGCTCTTCACCGTGTGCGCCGGACGATTGATCAGGTCCTCGCCATTCGCGAGGTTGTGCGCTTCCAGGAAGTTGTACGAGAACGAGAGATCGAGCCAGGACGCCAGCCGCACCCGTGACTCCCATTCGTATCCTTCGGTGTAGGCGCGATCGATATTCTGGTACACATAGATGCCGCGCCAATAGGTGGGGCTTGAGCCGACCATGATAAACTCGATCAGGTCTTCCAGATGATTATAAAAATAGGTGAAGCGATGCAGGCCGGTCGTCCCGTAGGAAAACTCCACCGACAGCGAGCTGTTGATCGAGTGTTCTTCCTCGAGCGGACGGAACGGATTATTCGGATCAAACGCGATATTATTCGGCAGATCAACCTGCCCCCCATAGACGATGTAACCTGCCGCGCTGTGATCAAAAATGAAATACTGCTGTTTGATCGACGGCGCGCGGAAGCCGTAGCCGGCGAATCCGCGGAACTTGATCGCGTCGTTCGGCTGGTACATGATGTTCAGCGACGGATTGAACCGACCGCCGAATGAGCTGTGGTTTTCGTAACGCACGCCCGGGAGAAAGACCAGTTTTTTGACCGGCGAATACTCGTACTGGAGATAGGCCGCGCCGGACCGATCCGCCTTCTTCGCGCCGCTCAACTCGGTTGATTTGAGGTCCTGGTAGATATAATTGCCGCCGTACGTGGCGACATGGTTCTCACCGATCACGTAATTGGATGAAAACGATGCCTCCCAGTAGGCGTCGTCGGTCTCGGACGTATCCACCCAGGTCCCGGTCTCCTGATCGACCTTGGTCCACTCGTGGTCATAGTACGTGCCGTACAGTTTGAACTTCATGGAGTACTTGTCGCCGGAGAGATAGTCCAGCCCGACCGAACCTTCGTAGCGACGGTTCAGTTCTTCATCGTCATAGACCAGCGTAAAGCCGGGCCATTCCTCCGACTCCACCCAGTTCCGCTTTTCATGCATAAATCGGGCGGTGCTGGTCACTTTCCATTTTTCGGTCAGATAGTTGGTCAGCTTGGTATCGAAATTCCAACGCCGGATCTGGTCGCCGCCGTTGGTGTGGGGTGTTTTGGGGATCAGGTCGAATCCGTCAGTGCCGTAAAACTTCGCTCCGGCGAGGAGCGATGCTTTTTGTCCCCCCCAGGAAAACTCGCCCGACGGATTGGCGCTCCGGTGCGTGCCGTAATCAAGATAGAGGTTCGCTTCCTTGCTCTCTCGATCCGGACGCCTGGTGATGATATTGATCACGCCCCCCATCGCTTCCGAGCCATACAGAGTGGAGCCGGTCCCTTTAACGATCTCTATCTTTTCGACATTGGTCAGCGCGAACTGCGAGAGGTCGATCGAACCGTTCACTCGTCCGACCGCACGCTCGCCGTCAACCAGCACCAAAACGCGATCCTTGTCTATACCGCGTATCGACGCTCCGGAACCGGTGAAATCATTGTTGCTGATCGACGTGCCGATAGTCGCGGCCAATGCTTCATCAACTGACTTCGCGCCGGTCCGCTGGAAATCCCGCTGGGTGACCACCTCGGTCTGCACTGGAACATCTTTCAGCAAATGCGGCGAGCGGGTGCCGGTCACGACCACGTCGTTGAGTACCCAGGGCATTGGGTGAAGCGTGATATCTGAGATGACATCGCCCGATACAGTCACTGCGAGTGTGTCACTCGTATCGTAGGCGACATGTGTCGCGACCAGACGATAGATGCCGTCCGGCAGATCCTTAAAGAGATACTCGCCGCGCTTGTCCGAGGTCGCGGCCTGGTTGGTCTCCAGCAGACGAAGGTTTACATCGCTGAGCAGATTTTGGGTCTCGGCATCGCGAACTTTTCCACTCAACGTACCGGCTTCGACATATCCGGCGGCTATAACCAAAAATAGCAATAGCAGCTTCTTCATAACTGTCCCTGTTCACCGGCCATCCGGCCGAGTTACTCCGGCATAAATCTGCGACAATTCCGGTTTGATTTGTCACGGCTATGTCATAAAGATGGACAGGTTATGTCTTATTTCGTTTGGCAACGACACCCGGGGAAAGCGCTTAACTCGTTGGTTTATCGTGAAATAGCGTACCACGACGGACGCTTTGCGGGTTAC
This sequence comes from Candidatus Zixiibacteriota bacterium, assembly GCA_023700785.1. Taxonomy (GTDB): domain Bacteria; phylum Zixibacteria; class MSB-5A5; order GN15; family FEB-12; genus FEB-12. Next base: position 3,667 of record JAMPYH010000020.1, on the reverse strand, counting down.
CGCTTTTGATACTTCCTGGCGGCTCGGTCAAACGAACGCGGGGTCAGGGCATTTAACGCTTTGGAGATGTGAGAAATGTCTTTTTCGGAGAGTGATTCCAGTCGGCGAGGGAAGCGGCCCGATTCTATCTCGGCTAGTACCGCCTTCATCCTGGATCTTGTCGAGCGGTCGATCAGTCTCGGGCCGGTCAGCAGGGAGCCGTAACGGGCGGCGACCGATATCCGCTCCCACATCCCGCTCATGCCGTACTGTTTGATCAAGGCGATGATCAGGTCGAGTTGGTAGGCGACTTCGAGGTAGGCATGTTCAGGCTTGATCCCGCGATTGACAAGCGTTTCGTACCCGGCAGAAATCAACATCGCCAATCCGCCGCAGAGTACCGCCTGCTCGCCAAAGAGGTCGCCGACCGCTTCGTCATGAAACGTAGTCTTCACCAATCTGGATCGCCTGAATCCGCACGCATCCGCCAAGGCAAACGTAACCGATCCGGCTCGGCGCGAGCCATTCCGGGAGATCGCATAGAACGCGGAGATGGAGCGATCTGACAGATACTTCTCTCGCACCGCCAGACCGGGAGCGTGCGGAGCTATCAGAATGACGTCACACTTATCGGGTGGCTGAACAAACCCGAAGTGTATCGACGTCCCATGGAGAAACCAGAGGGTCGCGCCGGGTTTAAGGTGCGGCCCTATACTCTGCTTGAAGACCCGTCCGTGCAGATGATCCGGAAAGGCGAAGCAGACGATGTCAGCTTCGGCGACAACTTTTGAGATCGGTCCGACTTTTCGAAGGCCATCCTTTTTGGCTCTGCTCAATGACTTCGAGCCGCGGCGCACGCCGACCGCTACATCCCATCCGGAGTCCCTTAAATTAAGCGCGATGGCGCGTCCCTGCGAGCCGTAACCGATGACGGCAATTCTCTTTTTGGCTTTCTCTTTGCGCGGCATTGGCGTAATATAGCCTCACAGATTAAGAATGTAAATTGCAGTCAGCCATGGATCCATATCAGGAATCGATCTTCCGGGCGGTGAAAGAGGCGCTGGCCGAGGATATCGGCCGCGGCGACCTGACCTCGCTCGCCTGCCTTGAACCAAACCCGCTCAAAGCCAAACTGGTAGCGAAACAAGCCGGAGTCCTTTCCGGGCTGTTGGCCGCGCTGTATGTCTATGAAGTTGTTGATTCCGCCAATCGCGTGACGCCGCGCTACCGTGACGGCGACCATTTCGAGAAAGGGGCGGTGATCTTCGATGTTGACGGCTTCAACCAGACCATCCTCGCCTCGGAGCGGGTCGCCCTGAACTTTATGGCGCATCTCTCCGGGGTCGCGACGCTCACCTCAAGGTTTGTCGAACGAACCGCCGGCACCAACGCCAGGATCCTCGATACCCGCAAAACCACGCCGGGGATGCGGATCTTGGAGAAAATGGCGGTCTGCCACGGCGGCGGCGTTAATCACCGGTTCGGCCTGTACGACATGATCCTGATCAAGGATAATCATATTGCCAGCTCCGGGTCGATCGCAGGCGCGGTACAGATGGCGCGGGATTATCTGCGGTCGCGCGATTTCCGCATCCAGTTTCAGACCGAGGCGGAGAAGATATTGATAGAAGTTGAAGTGACCAACGAATCCCAGCTCCGCGAAGCGATCGGCGCGCGCGTTGACCGATTGCTCCTGGATAATCAATCGGTTGATTCGCTTCGGAATATGGTGCGGGTCGCCCGGAGTTTGGACCCGTCGATTAAACTGGAGGCTTCGGGGAATGTCTCGCTTGATACGGTCGCCGCGATAGCGTCAACCGGCGTTGATTTCATCTCGGTCGGCGCGATAACCCATTCGGCGCCGGTGATTGATTTCTCTCTGCAGGCCGGCGAATGAAGAAGTTTCGGGATATCGTCCGCTCCGGCGAAAAACTCCAGGATATCGCGGATCATCTGCTGGCCTATATTCGTGACCGGAAAACGGTCGCGCGCGAACGACTGCAAAGACGCTTCAAACTGGATGCTGATGAACTGGCCGCCGCGCTCCGTGAGATCGGGAATTGGGGTTACCGGCTGAAACTCTCGGCAAAAGATGTCACTTTCGTTGACGCGCCCGACCTGTTGACCGCGACAGAAGTCGGTTATCAGCTTAAGACCAGGCTGATCGGCCGCCACATTCATTCCTATCGTTTGGTTAAGTCCACCAACGATCTGGTAAGCCAGATGGCGGAGTCCGGCGCGCCGGAGGGCTCGATCGTTACCGCCGAACAACAGAGTCAGGGGCGCGGCAGATTAGGGCGGACTTGGTTCTCACCCGAATCCACCGGCATCTATGTCTCGATCCTGTTGCGGCCGCATATCAAACCGGAGCAGGCGCCGGGATTGTCGATCATGACCTCTCTCGCCCTGGCGGACACCCTTGACCCTGTCGCGCCAGGTGAGGTTCAAATCAAATGGCCAAATGATATCCTGATCGGCGGGAAAAAGGTCTGCGGCGTGCTCACCGAGCTTTCCGCCGAACGGCACAGGATACTGCATGTTGTGGTGGGAGTCGGGATCAATGTCAACCAGCGCGCGGCTGATTTTCCCGCGGATATCAAGCGGACCGCGACATCGCTCCGCGTTGTGACCAAAAAAAAGCTCAACCGGGCGGAACTGCTCAAGAGCTTTCTCCGCAATTTCGAGCGCGAGTATCTCGACTACCAGAAATATGGTCTCAAGAAGTCACAGCGCAGGCTGCGGAAATACTCCTCCATGCTGGGGAAGTCCGTGCGGATACTCTCCGGCGAGAATGTGATCGAGGGTGTCGCGGTCGATATCGATACATCCGGCGCGCTGATCCTCTACCACGGCGGCAAACGGATCCCGATCTCGGCCGGCGAGGTCTCCATCCTCAAGCAATGATCAGTGGCCCTACCATGCCTGAACTCCCAGAAGTAGAGACTGTTGTCCGCGGGCTGCGCCGCACTGTCGTGGGAAAGAGATTCCGACGGGTGACGGTCAACGCTCCCAAAAGCTCGATAGTTGTATCCCCGAAGTTCGGGGCGCAAGGTTTCGCCGATCTCTTGCGAGCGCGCATGGTGGAATCGGTCGATCGACGCGGGAAGAATATCCTTATGCGGTTGTCGGGGGATATCACCCTCTGGGCGCATCTCAAGATGACCGGGCATTTCTTTTGGATCCACCGCGAGGCCGAGATCACCAAGCATGATCTGGTGATCTTTGAATTCGACTCTCAGCCGGGCACGCCAAACCAGATGCATCTTCGCTTTAACGATTTCCGACGGTTTGGCCGCTTGCGCCTGTTCAGAAATGATGAACTATTCAAACAACCCGGTCTAATCAAGATCGGGCCGGAGCCGTTGGAAATGAGTGGTGACGAGTTTGCCGCGCTCTGCCATGTGCGTCCGCGGCAGATAAAACCGGCGCTGATGGACCAAAACTTTGTCGCCGGCATAGGGAATATCTACGCCGATGAAGCGCTCCACCTGAGCAAACTCCACCCCCGACGACTGACCACCAGCATCTCCGCCAAGAAACTTCGAGAACTGCACGGAAATATTCAGTATCTGTTGAAAAAGGCGATCAAATTGCGGGGGACTTCGGTCGATTCCTACTCCGGTCTCAACGGCAAGCCGGGAGCGTTTCAGAAGTATCTTAAAGTGTACGGGAACGAAGGGGAGCCGTG
>JAMPYH010000019.1 GCA_023700785.1 Candidatus Zixiibacteriota bacterium | reverse complement strand
GATAAACGGATTGATCCGTAAAAATGTCGAAAAATGAACTACTCAGGCAGCCGATGCACGTCGAGTAGAGTCCCTTGCTGACGGTTACTACCACGATTTCGGAGTGAAGCATGGCCCCACCGACGGAATCTGTCCAGAGGGAGAGGATGAGGTCTTTAGGGCCGTCCGGAACCGGATTGTCCGACGCGTCGGTAAGACGTCCCTGAAACGCGATCGAATCAGCTTTCGCGCCCGCGATAGCGGACGACACGCAGACGATGGAGAATGCGAACCGAGCGAGAGCAGCGAGGTAGCGCATGAGGCACTCCAGTGGAATGGTTAGATCGTGATGGTTGTTGTTTTTGGTGTTGGCCCAAGAGTCGGAGCGACTCCGGGGAGCTAACCTAAATCTAACAAATTGGCTCCATGTTGTCAATAAATGAGTGGCGCCCCCAGGCGTGTTTTACGGGTTGCCGGATCAGGTGAAATCATTCACCAACCGGTCAGTCGGCACTCGGGCGCTGTGGTTGTGGGCGGCCAAGCGTAAATACCAGCGCATCCGCCGCCGCTTCAAGGTCTTTGTCCGGGATAGTGAGCGGAGGGAGCAGGCGGATCACATTCGGCCCGGCCGGCAAAGCCAGGATGCCGCGGCTCATCAGTTCGATCAGGAATGGTTGGGCTTTGGTCTTCAGTTCGATCCCGATCATCAGCCCTAGCTGTCGAACTTCCCGGACGACCTCAAGCTCCGCGGCACGGAGGCGAGCTACAATAGCGGCTCCTTTTTCCCGCGCCGAAAGAGCAAGATTGTGGGAGACCAGGTGCTGGATTGTCGCGATCGCCGCGGCGCACATCACCGGATTGCCGCCGAAGGTACTTCCGTGCTTCCCGACCGCGACCGTGATCTTGTCCGAGCAGAGTGTTGCCCCCATCGGGAGACCGGCAGCGATCCCCTTGGCGACACAGAGGATGTCCGGCTCGATCCCGAAATGCTCGCACGCGAACATCTTTCCGGTCCGGCCGAATCCGGTCTGAACTTCATCGATAATCAGGAGCACTCCGCGCTCGCGGCAGAGTTGGCTCACGGTCTCAAAGTACTCCCGGCTGCCAATATTAACTCCGCCTTCCCCCTGAACGACTTCGAGCAGGACCGCGGCAGTCTGGTCGGTGATTGCCGACGCCAGTTTCGCCGCGTTGTTAAACGGAACATGCGAAAACCCCGGCACAAGCGGCGAGAGTCCTTCGCGGTATTTTGGTTCGAAAGTCGCGCTCAGGGCGCCGAAAGTCCTGCCGTGAAATCCCCGCACGGCGCAGACAAAGTCGGTCTTGCCGGCGGTCAACCGGGCAAACTTGAGCGCAGCTTCGATCGACTCAGCCCCGGAGTTGCACAAAAACGCCCGGGTCAAGTTGGCCGGAGCGATCGAGAGGAGGAGTTCGAGCAGTTCCGCCTTTCGGTCGTTGTAAAACGTTCCGGAGCAGCCGGTCAGCGTCTGCATCTGCGCATGGACCGCCGCGGTGACCGCCTCGTTACAGTAACCGACCGAGATCGTTCCATGTCCTCCGGCGCAATCAATATATTCGCGGCCGTCGCTGTCCCAGACGCGCGCGTTCCTGCCCCGCACCAGGGTGATATCCCGCTTGGGGTAAACTTCCAGTTCGAAACGCGCCTGAATCTCTTTCGATTCACTCATGATATGATTGTTCCTTCCCCGGCAAGCGCCTTCTGGATCGGATGTTCAACACGACCATCGGCGATGATCACGCGTGACACGCCATTCTCCAGCAGACGTGAGATTGAGAGCAGTTTTCGTTTGATCCTTCCTGTGGATCCTACCAGCGCCTGAGTGATCTCGGCGGAACTCAGCCGCGACACGACCGCTCCGGCGTCAGTTGGGTCGGATAGGTATCCCTTCGCTTCGATGAGGTGAATAACCGTCTCCGCGCCCATTGTCCGCTGAAACAGCGCGACAATGTCGTCATTCTCCGAATTGACCGCGCTCCCCTGTTCATCGATCAGCGGTACGCAGAGCAGCGGAACATATCCGTTCGAAAGGAGCAAGTCGATCAGGCCTTTGTTGACCGAGATGGGCTTGCCGGAACGATCATGCACCATGATATTTTTGCCGTTCTCCCGGACACGAATTCCCGCGTTTCGTTTGGCGACCACAGCGCGGCCGTCCAGGCCGGACAATCCAACAGCGTTGATGCCATGTTGCTGGCAAAGGGCGACCAGCCGCTTATTGGCGAGACCGGCGTAGGCCATCATCAGCAGATCGATCGCCTCCTCATCCGAATAAACGCTATCGTAGCCGGAGACAGAGGTGAGTACTTTACGCTCGACACTGAGTCGATTGGCCAGTTGGTCGCGCAAATGGTTGGCGCCATGAACGATGATGAATGGTTCAGTCAGCAGTTTGAGGTCGCTCACGATCGCGGCATGATCGATCGATCCGCCGCCGCCGATCTTGAGAATGATCACGTTACGCTACTTTCTCCACGCCTTGCGCGACGGGGGACCAGAGTGCCTCTGAATAGAGTGGCTCGGAGCAGATCACCAGTCGATGGGCGTCCGCTTTGCGCCACATGGTGTAATAGTCGAGCTTTTCAGTGAAGCGCGAGGCAAGGAGGATAGATGCACCGTCGGATATGATTAAATTGGCGGCCTTGAGGTGGGTCGTTCGCTGCTCCAACAGTTTCATGGAATCCGCTACCGCCTGGCGCAGGTCGCCTCGGTAACGCGAGAGAATAACGTTGAACAGCTTCTCCGCGCCGATGCGGCCTTCCGCTTTAATGCGTACGCCTCGCAGTTCGCCGTTGAAGGCGAAGATCATGTTCCCCTGCTGAAACGGCATATTGTTTTCCAACGCGATATCTTTGTTTTCAAACGCGCTTCGCGCGTGGAGAATACAGAGCCGCGTCTGAATTGTTGACGGCAGGTTGTCCTCCCAGACCGGCGTTATACTGTGGTGCAACCGCCATTGATCACCCTGGCGCCAGGCGATCCCCCAGCCATGACCCTGATATTCCCTGGAGTTCTGTGCCATGCGCGAAAATGCCGGGAAGTAATCATCCACGGCAAACAGTTGATCGGCACTAACGCAAAGCAGTCGGCACATACGTTCGGTTACGGGTGAAGCCCGGTAAACTCCAGCGAAGTAGTTTCGTCAAATCCGTACATTAAATTGAACGCCTGCACCGCCTGACCGGCGGCGCCTTTCATCAGGTTATCCAACGCGCTGATCACTACGAGCCGTTCGCCGTTCTTATCCAGTTCGAAACCGATATCACAGTAATTTGTCCCCGCGAGCAGTTTTGGCTCCGGAAAGCGGAAGATGCCATGATTCTCGGCGACCAGTCGAATAAACGGTTCATTCCCATACTCCTGGCGATAGACCTGCCAGATATCCTTGATCGTCAAACGCGATTTGAGAGTGACGTGACAGGTCGCGAGGATCCCGCGCACCATCTCGATTGACGTCGCCGACATCTGAACAGTGACCGGCTCGGTGACCGAGAGTTCCTGTATGATCTCCGCGCTGTGGCGATGGCCGGTGGGACTATAGGATCGGACCGCGCCGGATCGCTCCGGATGATGCGAGCCGGGAGTGGCCGAGACGCCAGCTTCGCTCGAACCGGTCTTCACGTCGGCTATCGTTCGAGTAGTATCCGCGAGCCGATGCTTGAAGAGCGGCCAGAGCGCGAGGATGACCGCCGTGGCGTTGCAACCGGCGCTCGAAATATGTCGCGACGTGCGCATTGCTTCGCGATGAAGTTCGGGGATACCATAAACATACGTCGCCAGCCGTTCCGGTTTGGCGTGGTCGATGCCATAATAGCTCCGAAAGGTGTCAGGCGACTTCAGACGAAAATCCGCGCTCAAGTCGATAATTCTTTCCGCGAGCGATTCAAATCGCTCGATCTGCTTCATCGCTTCGCCGTGGGGCAGGCAGAGAAAAAGTACGTCGCATGCCGCCAGTTCAGCATGAGGGACAAATCGCAATTGAGTTCGCTTGCGCAGATTTGGATGCGCCCAACTGACCGGTTTACCAGCGTAGGAGTCCGATGTTGCCTGAAGCGTCTCGACGTTTGGATGGCCCAGGAGCAGGCGGAGTGTTTCGCCGCCGGTATATCCCGACGCGCCAACGATCGCCACGCGCACCCTAAGCATCGACTTCACCTCGACCGACCGCGATCACATGATCGACAATATGTTTGGGGATATCGACATTGGTCGTCCCAACACTATTTTTGAACTCCATGGTGTAGTTCACCTCATTGGCCACCAGTCCGCCGGCGGTCTCGAACACATCGATCGCGACAATTCCGCCGCCGACCGCCCGGGCGGCGCGAACCGAAAGGTCCGCCAGTTCATCGGTGACCACACAGTTGGTCGCCTCGCCGCCTCGGGCCGTGTTGGTGATCCAGTGCGGCGACGTACGGTAGATGGCGGCAATACAGCGGTCGCCGACAACAAAGCTCCGAATATCGCGCCCTTTCTTTTCGACATACTTCTGGATATAGAATATCGAGTGGTGGTAACTCCCGAGGGTCGTTTTGTGTTCGAGAATAGATTCGGCGGCGTCGCGGTCATTGACTTTCGACAGGAGCCGCCCCCAGGATCCGACCGCCGGCTTGAGCACCACAGGATAGCCCATCTCCTCGATGGCGCGGAGTCCCGACTCCTCGGTGAACGCGACCCGCACGGGCGGCTGGGGAACGCGACACCGTTGCAGCGCTACCGTGGTAAGCAGTTTATCGCCGCAGACAGTCGCGACCGACGCGGTATTGACACACCGGACTCCGGCGAGCTCAAAGAGCGTCAGCGCGTGCAAGGCGCGGGAGTGATTGATACACCGCTCGATCAGTACATCGAGTTTGAATCCATTCTCCCCGATGGTAAAGGTCAGCTCCCGGTCGTCGATCATCACCAACTCGATCCCATGCCGTCGCCGAAACTCGTTGACGAGCATCTTTTCGTCCTGGCGCAACACTGAGTGCAAAAACCCGATTCGCATCTATTCCGCCCTCCGGAGAAGAGTAAGCGACTGGCGGTAGGATCTAACCAGCAATCCGAGTTCAGCCTCATCGACCGCGCGTCCACGGCGTCCGATCGCCTTAACTTCATTGAGCAGGCAAAGGATCATCCGGTCATCGATATCCGGGACATTCATCCGCTCCAGGGCGAACTTGACCGACGCAACCCCCGACATATTATCAAGGCAGACCGACGATCTCCTTCCGACCAGCGCGGGATCAACGGACTCATAATGGCTGTTCTTTTTGATCCAGGCGTGGGTGTGCACACCGGCATTATGAGTGAACGCGTTCTCTCCCACCAGCGGGTGATTTTTGGAGATCGGGAAGTAGCTGTATTTGCTGACAATGCGATACAGTTCATTCAGAGCCGGGAGATTCCAGCGATTTTCCCCAAAGCCGTCGTGAAGATTAAAGAGCAGTTCGGCCAGATCGGTGATGCCGGTACGTTCGCCCAGTCGAAGGACAGTCGCGTCAACAATGGTCGCGCCCGCCCGACAGCCGTCGAGCGCGTTGGCCAGCGCAAGCCCGCGATCGTTATGGCAATGTACCGCGATGACCGGGTCGGCGTTCCGGGCGTTGAGCGCTTCTCTCAACCGGGAGACGTAATCATACATGCTCCGGACACCGGGCATCATATAGCCGGTAGTGTCGGCGACGCTGATCACATCCGCTCCGGCGGCAACCGCCTCCGACGCGGCCTCCACTACATTAATAAAAGGGGAGCGGACGGTATCTTCGGGCGTGTAGCGGATCATCAGCTTCGGGTTCAACCGCTTGGCGTAGCGGATGGAATCCGTGATCTGGTCGATCGCTTCCCGCAGTGAGGTGCGGAAGACAGTGTCGAGCCGATCGTCGGAGACGCAATAGAAGAGGCCGATCATACCAACACCGGTTTCAACCGCGGCCTCGATATCTCCCCGCAATGAACGGGCGTGCGCGACAATGGCGGCATTGAGATCCAATCGCGCGACATCGCGAACCGCTATACGAATATCGTCGCTCACCATTGGATGACCGGCTTCGATCAGATCGACACCAACCGCGTCCAACAATCGCGCGATCTCCTGCTTGACATGGCTGTCCATATAGACGCCGGGAGTCTGTTCCCCTTCGCGCAGGGTCGAATCAAGTACTCGGATCATCATTCACCCCAATCTTCTTCTTCCTGCGGCGCCTCGGCAAGGACGGGCGGGGAGACCTGGGTCACCTCGAGCTCCGTGCCGCAGTCGTTGCAGACGATCAGTTCGCCCTCGATCACATCTTCGCTCAGCGCGACTTCCGCGCCGCAGACCGGACAATCCGCCATCGTGTTCTCCTCTCTCGCCGCGTCAACTCAATTTCGCGGCCGGTATCTCAAGCCAACAAAAAAGCGGCCCTTCCGTCAGGAAAGGCCGCTTGGTGATTTTGATGTATTCGCTACAGTCTATACATCAGTCCAAGACCGTTCCTGACGTCATGCCCTCGCTTTTTAGGCATGGTTTTATAGCCTCGCTTAGCGCCGGCGGAGAACTGGTCTGTGGTGGTCTGATTATGCATAGGTTTTATTTGTACGCTGGGAACTTCGTGGAAATTAAAGACAATGTCAATCTATTTTTTGGGATGGAGCGTGAGTTTTGGCCAGTTGGCCTTACCGAATCGGCTGCATCTCGCCGCCGAAGGTGATCCCCATCTGCTTGAGCATGTCATGCGGGGGGATACCGCCAACCTGCACTATAACGTAGTCGTTGGGGATCTCGCGCGGACCATCCTTGCACTGGATGACCACGGACTTTGGCTTGATCTGAAGCACTTGCGAATCAAAAAGGGCGGTCAGCTTGCCGGCCGCGATCAGTGTGGTGATCGCATCCTCGTTTTTCTTTTTCACTCTGAAAAAGCTGCTCTTGCGATATGAGATACAGACCACATTCCCTGATTGTCTGGCGAGGCCGACCGCGGCTTCGACCGCGCTGTCTCCGCCTCCTACCACCAGCATATGCTGTTGCGTATAGGACTGGGCATCGATAAGGGAATACATCACTTTGGGCTGTTCTTCACCGGGGACTTCAAGTTTTCGAGGGGTTCCGCGACGTCCCATCGCCAGCACGACATGCCTGGCCGAATAGGCGGCACGGCTGGTGCGAATGTCGAAGTGCCCGTTGATCTTGCACACTGAATCGACCCTTTCCCCGGAATTGACCCGCAGCTGGAACCGTGCGGTGATCTCCCGCCAGGTCTCGACCAATGCTTCTTTCGAGTATTCATCCTGTTTGAGCCAGCCATAGAGGGGAATCTCGACCGGCTGGGTCATGACCAATTTTCGTCGGGGATACTGAAGGATGGTCCCGCCGACCTCCCGTTCATCCAGAACCAGGTAGTTTAGCTTGTGCTGAATAGCGGTAAGCGCGGCGGAGATACCGGCCGGCCCGGCGCCGACAATCACCAGGTCGAACAGGTCAGACTTGGTATTCTTATGTGAGCGACGAGCGATCTCATCAACGACCATATGACCCTGCGAGATCGCATTTCGGATCAACGACAGGCCGCCAAGTTCGCCGGCGATGAAGATCCCTGCGACGGTGGTCTCATTAACCGGCGAGAGGATCGGGATATCGGGACGGGTCTTAATATCCCCAAGCCCGACTTTAAGCGCGCCGACAGGGCAGGCTTTCTCGCACAATCCATGCCCGACACACCGTTCGCCATTGATAACCTCTGCGACACCCCAGACAACGCCCAGCACATCATGTTCCGGGCAGGCTTCGACACAGGCGCCGCAGCCGATGCACTGCGAACGGTCAACCATCGGATATTGCGCGCGCGGACGGTCGATCCCCATAGCACGGGCCTCTTCCTTTCGCTGGACAAAGACCTGACGGCTTTTGCGGAACTTGATGAGGTACGGAATAAAGATCGCGCCAACCAGCAGCACGACCAGACCCCAAATGAGAAGTGTCTCCATATCCGTTCTACTCCGCCCAGAAGAAAACGGTCAGCCTAAAAGCGGCAGCCAATTTCAGACTGGACTCGATACCCCTGGATATCATCGCCGGAGTCGGTCTGAAACATCAGACCGAGCCAGTAGTGGCGGCTGATATCCGCCTGGCCAGTTACTTCGACCCACTTATTGGTCCGGTAGTCCGGCATCTTGGTGGCGCGATAAGCGTAGCTTCCATAGCCAACTCCGAACGTATAGCGGTTGCCGAATAACCGGCTCCCGCGTACTGAGTAGTTGTATCCTCGATTGGCGGGACCGTCAAATCCGGCGTATTGCGCCGATAGACTTAATCCTCTGATGAACGCGTTGGCTTTCCGAAGTTGCGTCGAGTAGGACCAGGTTGGGTCGGGGTCGCCTTCACGCTTGCGATAGCCAAATGAGCCAGAAGAATAGAATTGTCCAGGCAGTGACAGATCGGTCTGGAACCGCGCTCCCTGGCGAAGGTTGTCATCGAACAAGCTATCAACCGTGGTTCGAGTGTCGTACGTCCAATAGTTGGTCCGATTATCATAGCTGAGGCTCAGTCGAAGCCGTTCGTTTGGCCGAACCCACCAATTAAGGAAGATATTGGAGAGCTCAAAGGATCCGCCTGCCCGTTCTTTTCGCCAGCCACGGTTGATATCAAACTCGGCGGTGTGATACAGGCCCCACGAAGATGCTTTATTGAGCCTTCCCTGCAGAACCAGAAACTCGCGATTGGTTTCGCCTGAGTGATACTCGCCGACCAGGCCAATAGATTGATCAAAGAAAAGTCTGTCGTATGTTCCTGCGCTGAACGAGAAATAGCCGCCCCCCTTCATCAACGTGTAACGGCGGTCATCATACATCCAGTCGGGGGCAGAGCCGCCAAACGCCCCCACTCTGTACTTCTCGGACAGCAGTCCCTCGACTATCAGGCCGTCAAGATATCCGACACCGCCGGCGCGTCGGGGAAGGATCCGCCCCGCGTACAGGTTGAACGGCGCGGTCGGTTCTTCGTATGCCAGCGAGAACTCCCAGATCCGATTCTGCCAGTCTTCGCGCTCGATCCCGGCGCGGTAGTCGCGCACGCGCTTGTCGAAGCGGCCTCGCCCGCGCACGGTAAAGGTGATCTCACGACCCCAGAGCCGTCGGGCTTTGAGGGACAGTCGCGCGGTGGTCTGGGTGAAATCGAGATTCGGCTCGGTGTTGTCGTTCCAATGATAGAAGATCATCGAGACGCTGCCGGCGATTGGCGCGGCAGCCTGCTTTGGCTTGACCGGTGCGGATGACTGCGCCGCGACAGTATCCGTCCGAGTCTCGGCTTGAATAGTGTCAGGGATGTTTGCTTCTACCGATGGCGGCAGTTCTTTCAGACGAACTTTGTCTCCTACCTGGATAACGGATGGATCACCGATAACTTTGCATGACGCTGAGTGGGCGGCGACATAGACAATTTCAAGTTCCGCTTTGACGCCACTTATGCCCAGAACGACCAGCTTAGCGCCAACACCCAGGCCGTCAGCTTCGCCGCCGTCAAGATAGACATTCTCGGCGGAGAGGTACCTCACTGTAAAGTCCTCCGCCGCCAATTCACCAGCCCCGGCACAAGCGAAAAAGATCAGCAGTATGAAGAATACCTTCATTAGTGGCGCCCCTGTGGATGGCACTCGTAGCATGCGGTGCTAAGATACTGATAGTTGTTCACCGCAATATGTTTTGCATCCATATCGGTTTTATTGTGCTGGTGACAGGTGGTGCACTCGAACACTGCGTACGACAATGGATTGACGTGACAATCCGCGCAGGCGTTCCAGGCCGCGGCATGAGTCCCCGAGTTGATCGGGAAATACTGGGTGTCATGATCCCAATTGGCGGGGGTCCAGCCGGTGGTCGAGTGACACGTTTGACACGTATTGGGGAAACCCGCGGCCAAATGATTTGGCGTAGTGGTAGCGTCGTATGCGGTTTGGTGGCAAGCAAAGCATAGGGTCGGAGTGCCTGAATAACCAGTGGCGTGGCAGGCGACACAGCTCGCGGTCAGATGCTGCCCGGTGAGCGGGAAAGCTGTCGCGGCGTGATTGAAAGTCGATGGGAGCCAGGCAGTGGTATTGTGGCAGGTTGTGCAGTCCTGGCTGAAACCTTGCTGGACATGATTTGGGTTGGTGGTCCCTTCAAAGGCAATCTGGTGACATGCGTAGCAGGTGTTAGGCGTGCCCACAAAGCCGGTCGCGTGACACGCGTTGCAGGCCGCGACAACATGTGCTCCGGTCAGGGCGAAGCCGGTTGAGGCGTGATCAAATGACGACGGGTGCCAGGACGATGTCGTGTGACAGGTCACACAAATCTGGTCAAACTGAGCCAACTGGTGATCGGGCTCAGTGGTCCCGTCGTAATCAGTCTGGTGACAGGCGAAGCAATCGGTAGGTGTGCCGGCATACTGAGCCGCATGGCAAGCGACACAAGCGGTCAGGGTGTGCGCGCCAGTCAAGGGGAACGCGGTAGCGCTGTGATCATAGTACGCCGGCTGCCAGGCAGTCGTCGTGTGGCAAAGCGCGCAGTCATGCGTGAATCCGCCCGTTTCGTGATCCGGCTCGACAGTCGCGGCGAATTCCGCGTTATGACATGAGTAGCAATCACTCGGAGTGCCGACATAACCTGTCGGATGACAACTCTTGCAGGCGACCCGTTGATGTCCCCCCGTCAACGGGAACGACGCTGAGTGATTAAACTCCGCGTAGCGCCAACCGGCAGAAGCCGCCGAGTGGCACTCCTGGCACTGCAATGAAAATTGAGCGTCCGCGTGGTCCGGCTCTTCGGTCGCGGCGTAATCCTGGCTGTGGCAGGAGTAGCAATCGATCGGCGTGCCGGCATATTCCTGGCGCGAATGCCCGCGATGGCACGACTCACAGTCCGCCACCGCGTGCGCGCCGGCCAATGTGAAGCCTTTCGCCGCGTGAAGATCAAGCGCGCTCTGCCGATTTTGCCAATCGCGCGGAGCATGGCAATGCTGGCAGTCCAGGCCAAGCTGGCCGTTGTGATGGTCGGTGTGACAATCAACACAACTGGTGCCGACATGGCTAAAAACCGGCTCCTTATGACAGCCAATGCATTGGGCGACAGCATGCGCCCCCACCAGATGATATCCGGTCGCGGCGTGATCGAATTTTAGCGAGTCGCGCATCTGAGACCACGATTCGGTCGTGTGGCAATCCTGACAGTCCCACCGCAATTCACCATGCGGGTTTTTAACGGATGATTGGCTCAGGATGACGCTCCCGACCACCAGCAGGAGGAGAGCAGGGAGGAGGAAAAATCGTCTCATGATCGGCTGCTCCTTTCAGGGACCGCCGCACCGTGGCAGGATACGCAGGTTGTCTCCAGCGGCTTATAGATAACAAACTTCAGGTTTTCAGCAACTTTGCTTGTATGGCACTTGCCGCACGCGACAGTCCGATGAGCGCCGTCAAGTTTGAAGCGACTGGACGCATGGTCGAACTTTGTCGCTTTCCACGAGGCGGGGGAGTGACACCGGCCGCAATCGGTCGCGGGGTCAGTCGACGCGAATTGCCCCTGATGAATGTCGGTGTGGCAGGACTGGCAATCAGTACGGATACCCGTGAACTTAACGTTGGTCATATCAGCGGTCGCCGCGATGTCGCGGTGGCATTTCCCGCAGGCGACCTTGGTATGTTTTCCTTCAAGCGCGAAATTGCTCTTACTATGGTCGTAGTTCACCCGGTTCCAGGTCCCGACATTGTGGCATTGCTCGCAACCGTCGGCGGCGACCAACTTGTCAACCTGGCCACGATGCGGGTCTTTATGGCACGCCTGACAGCGGGTGGAGCCAAAGGCAAAGGTAAGAAACGCGTCCGCGCTGCCGCCGGTGCGTTGGTGACAGGCGAGACAAGCAACAGCCTTGTGCGAGCCGCGGAGCGGATAATCCGTCTGTTCATGTTGCGCCATCAGAAACCGGGCGGGAGAGAAGCCATTTACCGAATGGCACTCCTCGCAATTCCCTTTGGAGGCGCGTTGGGCAAACTCGCCGCGATGAGTATCGATATGGCAATCCCGGCAAGCCGCGAACCTGAGTCCCTGCTTTGATTGTCCGGCCATGTGACACCTGGCGCACTCAATAGCCGCGTGTTTTCCGACCAACGGATAGCGCGTCCGACTATGGTCGAAATTGACCGTGTTGACCTGGTGCCAGCCGTCAGTGTTATGGCAGGAGCCGCAATCCTCACCGAGCTTGCCGACATGCGCGTCGGTATGGCAGGAGCTACACTGAGAATGCGCGACATTCTTGTACTTCATATAGTCAAAATCGGTCGCCATTCGCAGGTCGGTCATCAACTGGTGACACTTTAGGCAGGCGACCGGTTGATGCTTGCCGGTCAACGGGTACAGGGTGAGCGCATGGTCAAAACCGGATGCGGGCTTCCAGGCGGTTTGTGTGTGACACTTGACGCAGTTTTCGCCGAGCTGCGCGCGATGCTCGTCACGGTGGCAGCCGACGCAATTCGGTTGAAGCCCAAGAAATGTCCTGCTGGAGTCGATCCTTTCATTTGGTGCCAACTGCAGATCTGTGATCAGCTTTGACATATGACACTGACGACAGGTCAACGACAAATGCTTCCCTTCAAGATGGAAACCGGTCAACGTATGGTCAAATCTCTGCTCGCCATCTTTCCAATGAACGAGATCAAAGTCTCGTCCCTGGTGCTCGATATGGCAGTTTTGGCAGACCTGGTATTCGGCGCGACTATGCAGACCTTTGCCGGTTTCGCGTTGTGCCCTGATCCGGCCGTGGCACTGCAGGCAATTCTCCGGCACCAATTGCTGATCGCCGCCGTGACATTTGGCGCAGTTCTCCACACCCTCGAGAAAGGCATGCGACCGGTGCAGATCGCCGGGGGAAAGTTGAGCGTGAGCCGATGCCGCCATCAGTAGAATTGAGAGGAAGAAAGGTGATCTCTTCACCATGCCCATCCGTATCCGGTCCAGACGGCGATGCCGATATGGATCAGCATGATCAGGTACATGATGATCGCGAACGGCTTGTGGACCACATGCCAGTAGTGGAAGATCTGGTGTACATGCGCAAGCAGCGCTACTCGGCGGCGCAGCAGGGCGCGCGCAAACGCCAGTCGGGTGAACTCGTGAAGTTCACGCCTCGGGAGCGGAACCGCCCGCATGACATTGCGAACGAAACGTCGGCGGGCGAGAAAGCGGAAAAAGTCGTCGGTCAGCAGCAACATCACCGCGCGCCACGCTCCGCCGGCATAGCCGGCCGCGAAAGTGGTGGTGACCGCTTCAAGTCTGGCGATCGCGGGGTCGTCCAAATGGAAGCGGGTCTGCAGTTGGGTTGTCATATCGGAATTGATCCGTTCCATCTCCTGCAGAGTCAGCTCGGAGCCCTGGATATTGCGAGGGATCTGCAAATAGAGATACCGGCCGAAATAGCCGCTCGCGGCGACCGCCACCATCGACCAGAAACTGACCGCCACCAGCCCCTGCACTTTGAAGGACGTGTGGAGCACGATCAGCAACGGACCGATCACACCAAGGTAAATATGAAAGTTGAGCAACGACTGCAGGGAGACGCTCCTTCCGAGCAAACGAGTTCGCTTGCGCACGGAATAGATCAGCATCAGGATCATCATCGCCGAGCCGGCGTACCCGAACAGCAGTCCGGTTGTCCCGGCGGGTCGAAGCGAGCGATAATCTTCGTGGTGAGGGCGTTCGATGTAGGGCGTGGAGTAGTACGAATATCCCTCGATCATGAACCATACGAGCAGCGCCAGCGAGACGAAGTAGATGATCCAGAGCATCGGTTTGGAGCGGCTCCGCTGCGGATCAGATCGGTCATGTCCCAAAGACACCGTTTCCGCGATCGGCAGGTTCATCCCGGTTATCCCCTGATAAAACGGTCAACGTGTTGTTGATTCGATGGTTAGCTGATATGGCCCGGCAGCCACCCGAATCCTGCTATAATGATATATCTATCGGCAGTTTATACTCTCAAATCCAAGAGAAAAATCGACTAAAGATGGCGTGGAGAAGAATAGGTTTGATTATCAATGATATTCGTCCGGTATGCGAGCCTGGGTTCAGAGTCGGGTGAGCGAATGCACGGGCCTATTTCAGCAACTTGCGAAACAGGCCGACTCAGATTGACAATTTGTCAAGCGTACAAGCAAACATCGGTAACTCAAGTTAATTCTCCCACTGCAAAACGCCGAAGCAGAGATCCCGGACAAACATATCACCCCCGTATCGTTATCGTTGAACTTGAGCGAGATGATCGGAACGATCGCGACGACACCGAGAAAGCCATGCCTTCCGGTACAAGCCGGCCTGGAACTGGGGAGAGCCTTATTGGCGAATCCATTCACACCGTAAACTGTGCCGCCTTCCCCAGATTCGGCCGCGTTGTTGGGCCAGGTCGGGATGGCGATCTCGAAGTCATCATTCTCGCCGTCGTCAACATCGCCAATGCTTATACTTCGCTGCCGATCCATCGGGGCGAAAGCAGGGTCGCTTCCCTGATAATCATAGACGAGCGTGTGACCGGATGCCAGTGCCCGGAGATAGAAGCTGAATGGATAATGGGCTCTCGAGGAATCCCCCGTGAGGATCGGCACCATGCTGAGAATCGATTCCGACGGTGTTGGCTCTTCGTTTGAAAGGGAGATGTTCCCCGCGGTCGTGAGGAACTCGACGACGTGGACATCGCCAACCAGTGCCGCTATCGCCATCTGCCATTCGGTCTTATTCGTTTACGCAGCCGCTCCGGGCGCTAAACTTCTTGATGCCGCCGGTGGAGAACTGGTTCTGGATGACTTTGTCGCGGGCGACACGCTCAAGGTTTGTCTTCTGCAGAAGATGTAAGTTCGGATCCCACGGCGCGTGAACATGACGCCGTTACCTCTGGATCGCAAAATCGAGCCGGCGAGATCCGGCTCGGTTGTCGCGTATTCAACGCTCGCAGGACACCCGTACCGCGCGGTGCCATCGGTAACAGGGTCGCTCGTCGGGATTTGCGGCGGGAAGTGATGTCGCAAACCTAATTGCCACGCGCTGCCGCTCTGGCGAGGGGCAACCTCCGCGTCCGCCGGACCACGTTCCTGTGGTCCGGCAGACTCAGCGTGATCACTAAGCGCGAGCCGGCGCTTCTTTTCGTCCAAAGAGAAGATACAGCGCCGGGATCACAATCATATTCAGGAAGGTCGCCGTCAGTAACCCTCCCAGGATCACGATCGACATCGGCGACTGGATCTCGCTTCCCGGTTTGTGGCCGGCCAACGCAAGCGGAATCAACGCCAATCCCGCGGTGAGCGCGGTCATGAGCACCGGTGTCAGTCGTTCCAGCGAACCCTGGACGACCGCCTCGCGCAGCGGCAGCCTCTCTTCATCGATCAGATGATTGTAGTGTGACACCATCAGGATGCCGTTGCGCACGGCGATGCCAAAGAGCGTGATAAAACCCACCAAGGAAGCGATCGTGATCACCCGGTCCGTAAGAAAGACAGCCACGATACCGCCGATCAACGCCAACGGCAGGTTTGCCATGATGAGGGATGCCTGGCGGAAAGAGCCAAACTCCATATACAGCGCCACGAGAATAGCCACGATGGAGATCAGGCTGAAGATGGTCACTGTGCGGGTCGCTTCACGTTCGCTTTCGAACTGGCCCCCGAACTCTACAAAGTAACCCTGCGGCATCGGCACGGCCGAAGCGATCTTTCCTTCGATCTCTTGCACGACGCTATTAAGGTCTCGTCCGGTGACATTGGCCTGCACCACGATCTTGCGCTGAGCGTTCTCGCGGGCGATATAGTTCGGCCCCTTGTCAACAATGATATCAGCTACCATCGCCAGCGGGATCCGTGCTCCGGTGGGTGTGTCGATCAGGCTGTTGCGCACGGCCTCGAGATCATCGCGATACTCTTCGGCATAGCGGACTACGAGGTCATGCCGCCCGTTCTGTTCGTACACTTCCGATGCTTTCACTCCGAGAAACGCGATATCTACCAGTTCATCGAGATCGGCCGGACGCAGACCGTAGAGCGCCATGTGCTCCCGGTTGGCGCGGATTCGGACCTGCGGGATGTCGGTCTG
>JAMPYH010000295.1 GCA_023700785.1 Candidatus Zixiibacteriota bacterium | reverse complement strand
ATCGTGAAGGAATCGCACCGACTGAGCAAGATCCTCACCGACTTTCTCTCTTATGCCCGGGTCAGCCGGCCGACCTACAACAAAGTTGAGCTGTGCCATATCCTCAGCGACGTCATTGAACTGCTGCGTCATCATGAAGCGTTCAGGGAGAATATCACGGTTCAGTTTGAATCGGAGTCATCCATCGTGTATGTCGTCGGTGACGAAGATCAGATCAAGCAGATAGTGATGAATCTCGCGATCAACGGTTGTGAGGCGTTTGGCGGCGAAGGAGGGGAGATCAGGTTCACAGTCGCCGAAAATCATGCCCGCGGTTTGGTCGAGTTGCGGGTCAGTGACACCGGACCCGGCCTTAGTGCGGATGAAAAGGAAAAGATATTTCAGCCGTTCTACTCCACGAAGAAACATGGCACGGGCCTTGGATTGGCGATAGTCCATCGCATCGCGTCTGCCTTGAAACTGCACCTGACGGTCGATTCGGTCAAAGGGCGCGGTACCACGTTCACTCTTCAGTTCAACCGTTTTGCTTCCGAAAAGGGATCGATCCCGATCGAGCGCGAGCGCGCGACTTCAGTTTCGGTCTGACTTCCCAAATCAGGCAGTTTGCGCTTGAGTTTTGCCCGGTGCAGGTATAATATTGGACCTTTGCACCCCATAGAGATAGGGCAAGATGAAGCAATATCGAACGTTCCACTCGGTTCTGATCTTATTGGCGCTTTTGACCTTGGCCGGATGCGGCAAAAAGGCGCTTTCCACCCAGCCAGTCGCCGAGGATGGCCGGGTCATGGTCCGCGGTGACCGCGGTTATTCGTTAACGGCAAAAGACTTTTACGCGCACTTGGTCCAGTCGGCGCTAGCTCCCACCGGCGGCACGCTTCCCGACTCAACGACCAGATGGTTCCTGGACAGTTTATTGGTCGACACTCTGACCGGATTTGAGGCGGACTCGCTCGATCTCTCCCGGTACTTCCACAGTTTCTGGTCATACCGGACCCGGGTCCATTCGCTCATGCTCTACACCTATATGGAGAAGCAGTTTGGCGAACTCAAAGTGGACAGCGCCGAAGTTCAGGCCTTTTACGACGCCAACCGGCGAAGATACAATATACCCGAACAGGTCGAAGTCTCCCATATCATGGCCAATCGTCATGGCATGATGCATGGCGCTGACTCTTTGACTTTGCGGTTAATGCCTGCCGAGGAAGTTGAAAAGATGGCCTACGACCTGATCAAGGAGGTTCATCGCAAGCTCGATTCGGGCGCTATCTTTGATGACCTCGCCAGAACCTATTCGCACGAGCGAGACGTGCAGAACACGGCAGGGTATCTTGGATGGACCGGACGCGGGCAGTTTCATCACCCGTTTGATTCGATCGCGTTCGGAATGAAACCCGGCCAGTATTCCGCCCCGTATCAGGATCAGGACGGCTGGCATATCGTTTACCTTCACGCCAAACGAGATTCGGGTATCATTCCGCTTAGTGACAGTATGGTCTACAGCCATGCCGAGCGAACCGCGCTGTCGGAGAAGATACGGCAGGCGGCCGCGCAATTGATGGATAGTCTCAGCCGGGATGTTAAGATCGTCGTGAACGAGTCGCTGCTTGACTCGAATCTTTACCATACCACCGATTCGCTCTGGTTTGGGATAATCAATGATGTCGACACTGTAGAGGTGTTGACCATGCGAAACGCCGAGGAGGGGTTAAAGTCGCGGCTGAAGGTCTGGAATACGACGCCGGAGCAGAAACGGGATGTCCTCAAGAGCCTCGCACGTCAATATTGCGCGATTCAGGCGGCGAGACGCGACGGACTCGACACGCTGGAATCTGTTCGAGCCAAGCTGGCCGAGATGAATCACCAGGAGTCCAAGCTCGTCCTGATCAATCAATGGTTCGACAAAGACTGGAAGCCGAGCGACGAGATGATAAAGGCGTACTACGACGCCACCCCCAAAAAGTTCATCATCGACAAGCCGCTGACCGTGCAACAGATCGTGACCAAAGATTCCGCGCTGGCGATCTTCATCCGCGACCAGGCCCGCTCAGGCGTTGAATTCCTGGATCTCGCCAAAGAGTATTATCCTGGCGAGGAAGCGATACGGGTGGAGCTGGCGGATCTCGGCAAGGTCGGGCCGAATGATGTGGATACCGCTTTCTACAAAGCCGCGTATATCATGATGCCCGGCGACATCTCCGAACCGGTTAAGACACGCTACGGTTTCCATATCATCAAGGTGCTGAAACATGAGGACTCGCGCTCGCTTGAGGACGCCAAGGTAGAGATCGAGAATCTACTTAAAGCCGAGCACCAGATGGCCGGCTTCACTAAGCTCCGTGACAAGCTGTTCAAGAAATATCGGATAAAGATCTCCATGGTCCCCAAATCCGTATTCCTGGAGCCAATTGTTTACCGAAAGAAGTAGCCGGATGGAGCGCCAATCCCAGCCAGCCCTGCCGGAAATTAGCTTTGTCCAGGAGCTCTGGAGAAAGGCGACCCATCTTGGGGCGCTTATCATTCCGGGCGGGTACTACATTTTTGGGCTGGAGAAAACCACGACGTTGGCAATTCTGGTGCCAATCACCCTACTGATCATCCTGACAGACATCTCTCGACTACGCGGCTGGTGGTTCTGGCACGGGTTGATGGCTATCCCTTTCGGCCGGATGATCAGGAGCCACGAACAGGGGGGAGACTGGACCGGCGCTACCTATATTCTTCTCGCCTCCTGTTGTACCATCGCTTTATACAGTAAGTCCATAGCCATTGCCGCGCTTGCGTTTATTATTGTGGGGGATGCCGCCGCGGCCGTGATCGGCAGACGCTTCGGAAAGCACAAGATCGGGCGGAAATCGATCGAGGGATCACTGGGGTGTCTGGCCGCAACACTGCTTGTTGCAGCCTTCACACCGGTACTTTCTTTCCCAGTCGCGGCGTGTGGCGCGGTTGTTGCTACCCTCGCCGAGTTCGAGCCGTTGGGGGTGGACGACAATGTTACGGTCCCGATCCTCTCGGGCCTGGCCATGACTTTCGTTCAGAAAATGATAGCTTCCTATTAATTTTTTCTGGCAAAATCGGGACGGAGAGCGTATAATTTTTACTGAGAGGGATCTAAGTAAACTCCATCAACCTTTGGAGGTAGCTCAATGTCTAAAGGCAAGGTCAAGTACTTCAACGACCGCACGGGCTGGGGTATCATTTCGTGCGAGGCCGATGAACAGGATGTGTACGTCCACCATTCCGCCATCAACATGGAAGGGTACCGGACCTTACGAGAGGGACAAGAGGTTTTCTGCGACGTTTCCAAAACTGACCAGGGGTTGAAAGCATTCAACGTCACCCCTGCCGAATAACACCCTCTGTAT
>JAMPYH010000018.1 GCA_023700785.1 Candidatus Zixiibacteriota bacterium | reverse complement strand
GACGAGACCTTTCTCGATCTGAGCGCGACCGGCGCTGCCAGCCTTATCGCGCTGGCGGTCGCCTCGGCACTGCTGGCGATCTTCCGCAAATGGTCCGGTCTCTACCTTACCGGACTGTGCGCGCTCATGTTGCTCTTTTATACGGTCGGCGAGATCCAAAACAAGAAATCATCCATGGACGCTGAATTCAGGGAGAGTATAGCGGATGGTCCGCTCAGGAGCACGATGCGCGGCCTGGTCAGCGCGACTCAAGTGCGCTACGGATTTTTTGTCATGGCAGGCGGCGCGGTGACAGTCATCCTGGTTCCGTTATTGTGGGGGAGAGTGATCTTCCGAAAAGGAGCGAGGGCCGCAACCGCGGATCTGTCCAAAGGCGAAAACGGCTAGCCTACCACCCGCAGCTTGGCGTACTTCGCCATGATCTTCTTCACGCCGATCCCGGTGAACGAGATCTCCAGTCGAAGGGAATCGCCAAAGCCCTCCGCCGCGAGGATCTTCCCCCGTCCAAAAGTCGGGTGCGCCACGATCCGTCCCACGCGATAGATCTCATTCTCTTCATACTCGTAGTACGTCTCCCCCTTAACCCGGGCAGGGACCGATGAACCTCCCGCGCCGCCAAGGAGATCAGCATCGGACTGGTGCGAAGGATACGGCCGCGCGGAAGTTGTCGCCGGTGATTGCACACTCGCGTGGTACTGTGTGCGCGCGCGAAGATCGTGTTTGTTCAGGAGATCAGCGGGGATCTCTTTGATGAATCGCGACGCCATCGACTGAACTTCACCGAACCGAAAACGAGTGGTCGCGCTCGACAGAAATAACTGCTTTCGGGCGCGCGTCGCCGCGACATAAAACAGCCGCCGCTCCTCCTCAAGCTCCATCGGGTCGATCATCGTGCGCTGGAGCGGGAAGAGCCCTTCCTCGAGACCGACTATCAGCACCACCTCAAACTCCAGTCCTTTGGCGGAGTGGATCGTCATCAGCGTGATCTTCTCCTCGATCTCCCGATACTGGTCGATATCGGAGAACAGCGAGATATCGGCGAGATAATCCCGCAGGTTGGCGTCGGCCCGTCCCCGCGCGAATTCGGAGGTGCCTTCGATGAACGCCTCGATATTCTCAACCTTGGTCTCACCGATCACGGGGTCTTCGGCCCGAAGTTCCTCGATCAACTTGAGATCGGTGACGAGGTCTTCGCAGAGTATGTCGATCGGGTCGGAATCGATCCGCGCGCGATACTTCTCGACTATTTCCACAAACTGCCGGATCTTTTTCGCTTTCCCGGAGAGTTCAGGATATCCGGCCGCGTTGCGCGCGATCTCGTACATCGGTTGTTGTTCAGACGCTCCCAGCGCGCCAATATCCGCCAGCGTCTTGTCGCCGATGCCCCGCTTTGGATAATTGATCACGCGCCCGAAGGCGACATCATCCTTCGGATTGGCGATCAATTTGAGGTACGCCATCAGGTCCTTGATCTCTTTGCGCTGGTAGAACGAAATGCCGCCGACGATCTGGTAGGGGATGTTCCGCCGCCGCAACTGCTCTTCGAACGGCCGCGACTGCGCGTTGGTCCGGTAGAGTATCACCATCTCCTTGAGCGACGTTTCCTTGCGGCGTTGGTCCACTACATCGACCATCCGAACCGCTTCATCCTCGGCGGAATCAACCAGATACAGCGATATCCGCTCGCCATCCTCGGCCTGCGCCCAGAGCGTTTTTCCCTTGCGCGCCTGGTTGTTCTGGATCACCGCCGACGCCGCTTTCAGGATGATATTGGTACTGCGGTAATTCTGCTCCAGCTTGATGATCTTGGCGCCGGGGAAATCCTTTTCGAACTCAAGGATATTCCGAATATCCGCGCCGCGCCATCCGTAGATGGACTGGTCCTCATCGCCAACCACACAGATGTTTTGGTGATCTCCCAAAAGCGACTTGAGGAGCAGGTACTGCACTCGGTTGGTGTCCTGATACTCGTCCACCAGCAGGTAGCGGAATCGATTCCGATATTTCTCGCCGATCTCGGGATTATTTCGCAGTATCCAGACGGTGTTAAAGATCAGGTCGTCGAAATCCATGCCGTTGCATTCCCGCAACCGCCGCTGGTAGAGCTTATAGATCTCCGCCGTGCGTGATTCAAAATAGCCCGATGCCGCCTGCGCGAACTGGTCCGCCGAGATCAATTGGTTTTTCGCGTCGGAAATCTTGCGTGCCTGCCCTTTTGCGGGAA
Organism: Candidatus Zixiibacteriota bacterium; assembly: GCA_023700785.1. Classification (GTDB taxonomy): domain Bacteria; phylum Zixibacteria; class MSB-5A5; order GN15; family FEB-12; genus FEB-12. The sequence goes on along the minus strand of JAMPYH010000018.1, from coordinate 14,015 downwards.
ACTGCCCGTCGGATATCTTGAGATCCTTGATGCAATTCCTGATCAGGCTGACCGAATCTTCCTGGTCGAGAATGGTGAAAGTGCTGTCGTATCCCGCGGCGGTCGCTTCGCGCCGGAGCATCCGCGCGCAGAAGGAGTGAAACGTGCTCACCTGGAGCTCGGCGATCTCGGTTCGCATCAATTCATTGACGCGGGATTTCATTTCGCCCGCGGCCTTGTTGGTGAAGGTCACCGCGAGCATCTGGTATGGCTCGGCCATCCGCTGTGTCAGGATATAGGCAAGGCGACGGGTCAGTACGCGGGTCTTTCCCGACCCTGCCCCGGCGATCACCAACAGCGGCCCATCGGTTGTCTCCACCGCCTGGCGCTGCGCGTCGTTCAATCCTTCCAACAGATAATGCATAGGTGGACGAATATACGCACTGGCCGACCAGACGCAATGACTTTGGCCCGACGGTGGTAAGCGACGCGTTTAGAGCGTGATAAGCCGCTGATCGGGACGCTTCGAATACTTGCTTGAACCGATGCCGGGGAGGAATAGCACCAACGCCACCGCGATCAGCACAAAGAGAAGTGTTGCATCAAGTGGAAATGGCGCTCCTACGAACGGAGAAGAGAGACTGCTGTCGCCCGACGCGACCGGTCTCGGCAACCAGATCCTGAAGGCAAGATAGGCGAGAACGGCCAACACGACGGTAGCGGCGGCGGCAATCCCCGACACATTCGCGCGCTGTTGTTTGGGCTCATTCAGCGCCATTTTCAACCAAAGCAGGTCAGGGTCGGGGATTGGCGGCGTGGCAGCCAGGGTTTGTTGCCGCAACTCCTCGAAAGCAGACGCTAGTTCACGCGCGGCGGAACAGACTTCGCAGCTTTCACCATGGCGCCGCAAGCTTTCCGTCCAGAGATCCTCTCGCGCTGCGCGGATGGTCTCCATCTCAAACTCACACTCTCGACGCGTCATGAACGACTCTCCTTTGCGATCCCCATTTCCCGACAGATCTTCGCGAGACGCTCCCGAGCGCGCGACACCAGCACTTTCACCGAATCCGGCTGGAGCCGCTGAATCGCGGCCACTTCCTGGTGCGAGTATCCTTCGACATACGTCAGCCACAACAACGAGCGTTGCATCAACGTCAATTGCTCCATCGCCGCCGCCAGATCGAGGCGCAGGGTCAAGGCATCCGCGAACTCTTCAAATTCTTCAGTCTCCTGCTCGTCCTCCCAGCGGCCGCGCACCTTTCCCTTTCGCCAGTGATCCCGTGTCAGGTTGGTCGCGATACTGAAAAGATAACTCTTCGCGGCGGCCGTAGATTCTATCGCCGCTCCGCTTTGCAGGAAGCGGATGTAAGTCTCCTGCGTCAGATCCTTGGCAAGTTCCATATCATTGGTCAGTCGAAAGAGATAGCTCCAGACCTGACGGCTGGTATCCTGGTGGAACTCCCTGAATCGCGCTTGAGTCATGCGGTGGTCTTTGGTGGATCCGACCTCTGTTCAATTCGACGCCGACTACGGTTTCTGCGCCAACCGACGCTCGCGGCGCTCATGTTGCCTATTAAAGAGCGAGGTGATCACCGCCACTACGCCAAGCCCGATCGCCATAAAAAAGCACATCTGCCCCCAGTACTCCAAGTCGAGTACTTTGCGCAGGTCGTTCGGATCAGTCGCATTGGCATAGGTACTCGATGCCGCCATAAACCCTGCCCCTAAAACAAACACCATCACGGCAACCTGAACAAAGCGGAGCACGGCGGTCCGCCCGCCTGGCGCGGATCCAGTGCCGGGCTGTAACAGCCGCATTCCGGCCTCGGTCTGCATGAAGGTGATGAACTCGCCGCTTGCGCCGTACTTGTCGATCATCCTGTTGAGCACTTCGAGGCGGTGATACTCGAGATGTGTCTGGGTCTGTTTGCGTCGAAAGAATAGCCAGAGCACAAAACCGATCAGGGCAGTCAGACAGGCGAACATGATCGATTCCTGCAGCAGTATATCGCTGGTCATCGCTTCTCCTTGGTAACGGGACATTGTTTCCTGCTCACACTGTCCCTTAGACGTAGAACCATACGCAGAGGTAAACAGCCCGAACAAGATAAATCGCCCCCGCGGATTGCTTGAGCGATTTTCGGTGGACAGCGCTCCCTGATTCAGATAGATTTGCCCGTCACAGGTCAGCCATGAAAACATCAGACATCCTCATCCTTATCCTGCTGGGCGCCATCTGGGGCGGCTCATTTATCTTTATGCGGGTCATCTCGCCGGTGCTGGGACCGCTGGTGACCACCGAACTTCGGGTGCTGATCGGCGGGTTGGCGCTGGTCGGCTATTTCCGGATCATCAAATTTGACATGCAGTTTCGGCGGTACTGGAAGCACTATCTCTTTATCGGGGCGATCAACTCGGCCACGCCGTTTTTCATGTATTCTTTCGCGGCGCTGCATATCCCGGCCAGCTATTCAGCGATCCTCAATTCGAGCGCACCACTCTGGAGCGCCATCCTCTCGGTCTTCTGGCTGGGAGAAAAGCTAACCCTCCTTCGCTCGCTGGGACTCCTGATCGGCGCGAGCGGGGTTTTTCTGGTGGCCAATGTCCCGCCTCCCGAAGTTGACTCCGGATTCCTGCTGGCGGTCTTGGCTTGCCTGTTAGCCACGCTCTGCTACGGATTTGCCGCGGTCTGGATCAAACGGTTTGGGAAAATGCTCAAGCCTATGGGGATCGCCGGCGCCACTCAACTTATGGCGGCACTGGTACTGCTGCCCGCCGTTCCTGCCTATCCGATCAGGGGAGAAGTTTCGTCGGTCATAATCCTCAACCTGCTTGGCCTCGCCATAATCTGCAGCGCGGTCGCTTACCTCTTCTATTTCAAACTTATCGCGGATATCGGCCCGACCAAAGCGCTGACCGTCACATTCCTGATGCCGCTCTTTGGGATTATCTGGGGGATGTTGTTTTTGGGAGAACAGATCACCGCGCCGATGCTTGCCGGCATGGCTCTCATTTTACTCGGGACAGGATTAGTCCTGAATATTATCCGCTTACCGCGTAAGACTACTTAGTCGCGGCGACCGTGCTGTCATGCTTCACCGACTCGATCACGATTCCGTCGCGATACGTCTCCTCAAGCGTGAGTGCGCCGGTCGAGTCCCAGACTTTCCAGATCCCATCCACCAGTCCATTCTTTGACTGACCAAGCTTCGCGCGCTTGCCATTTTCCCACCAGACCTCGAACTTCCCGTGCTGGACGCCGGCTTTCCAGTGCGTTCTTCCCTGGATTTTACCCGATGGATAGTATAGCGTGAACGGGCCATCCTCCTTCCCATCGCGATAGGTCCCGGAAGACATCTTCCTGCCTTTGGAATCGAAGTAGGTGCAGATACCGTGAAGCAGTCCGTGCTTGTACGACAGTGTCGAGATCAATATTCCGTTATTCTGCCACGAGGTCATCAACCCGTGTTCTTTGCCCTCAACGTACTCAACCCGCGTTTTCGGCTTGCCGTTATCGTAGTAGTTCTCGAACAGACCATGCCTGGTGGTTGAACCGTCGGCGTTGTTCCGTTCGGACCACCTTGCCTTGATCTTTCCGTTGGGGTAGGTCTCCTCGCGCTGGATAAGCGTTGACGGGGCGCTTGACGAAGTCGCGCCTGTTTGCGCCGACATCTCCAGCGGAAGCGACGCGAGGGAGAGGAAGATCAGGACAAGTATGCGCAGCGTTTTCAAACCACCACCTTCTTTGCGAGTCGGGACAGGAAAGGCTGCCCAGGAAACCAGACAGCCTTTGATATATGCCTCACTCTCCGTAGGATAGTTACGGAGCATGCTATGGAAACCATCCGAATGTCAGGATCTGGTGAGCGCCGGATAGCGGATCGGTTAAAAGATCAGACTTCCGGCGGATTCTGCCCGTAGCCCGGCCAATCCTCATAGGCCGGCCCATAGACACCGGGGACTTTCAGCCCCGCCTGGCGCATCAGCACGGTCATCTGGCCGCGGTGGTGGATCTCATGCTTGACCAAAATCGAAAGCATCAGCCCGATCGACCACTTCTCGCCGTAGAAATCTTTCTCGACCTGAAGCTCACTGTCTTTCCAGTTCGCTTTCATGAAATCAAGCAGCTCCGCGGTAACTGCGCCATAACTTTGCGCGATCTGCGCCGCCACTTTGGGAAGCGGCGATTCCTTTGAGACAGACTTGATCTCGACCCCGCTGTAACCGGTCATCTCCGGATAAGTGGTGACCAGATGCCACGCCATCCGTCCGAGCGTGCGATGGTCTTTCGTCACCGACTGCCCCAGCGAAGCATCGGTCAGGGCGTTAAAGACCTTCTGCGTCTCGCCGCGTTCATGTTCGAACTCTTTATAAAACTCATCCAGCGTGTGATACATAGTTCAACTCCTCTGATTCGACGACGTGCCCGCCCGTGACTCAATTATCCAAAATCAGATCGATCTCCGCGAGCGTAGCGGCGTCAAGCCGGACGCCCGAGGCTTTCACATTCTCCTCCAACTGCGCAATGGTGGTCGCGCCGGTGATCGCGCAGGAGATATCCGGAAGCCTTAGGATCCAGGCGAGCGCCAGCTGGCCGACAGTCAGACCAAGCCGTTGCGCGATCTCGCTCAGACCGCGGACCTTGGCAACATTCGTTTCATTGATATCCCTCTCCAGCCATTGGCTGGTCGCGCCGCGGCTCCCCTCAGGTAACCCGCTGTTATATTTCCCGGTGAGCAGCCCCTGCGCCAGGGGCGACCACACGGTCAATCCGATCCCATGCGCGCGACATGTCGGCAGTATATCGTTCTCGATATGACGGTCAATCATATTATAACGAGGCTGCTCCACCGCCGGACGATAGGCGAGGTATCGCTCGGCGACCCCAACCGCCCGTTCGATCTGGTATGCCTCCCAGACCGAGGTGCCCCAGTAGAGCACTTTCCCCTGACGCATCAGGTCATCCATCGCCCGCGCGGTTTCCTCGATCTCTGTTTCGGGATCAGAGCGGTGACAGAAGTAGATATCGAGATAATCGGTTCCGATCCGCTTGAGTGTTTTCTCGATCGACTCGAAGATATGTTTTCGCGACAGACCCCGGTCGTTGATGTTCTCGGTCATGGGCCAGAACAGTTTGCTCGAGATCACCAGGTCGGTTCGATTGAACTCCTTGATCGCATTGCCGACCACTGTCTCCGCCGCCCCTTTGCGGTAGATATCCGCGATATCAATGAAGTTGACCCCGAGCTCGATCGCCCGTTGGACGATCTTTGTGGCTGTCTTGTCCTCGACCGTACCGCCATAGGTAAGCCAGGCTCCCAGCGAAATGTCCGATATTTTTAATCCGGATTTACCGACTCGACGATAATGCACTGATGCTCCTTTCGCGCGAAATAGAGCGCGCGGGGGAAAATCTACTCAAAAGTGACGGGTAGCTCAATCGGAATTGTCAGTCTGAGTCTTCGATATGCAGCCACGGTTGCGGTGTGCCGCCATAGACTGTCGTATTGTAAAGCAGACCGGTCTGACCGGTGAACAGCACCAGACCATCGGAAACAATTTCCACGCCGGGACGGTTTGAGGTCCCCAGCAGAGTGAGGGTATCTCCCCGCGCGGAATAGATATCGAAATTGGTCCCGTTGTGAATGCTGAAGACAACATGGTTGTTGGAAGGATGTTTTGAGGGTGACCGGATCGGCCCAAGACTTCCTGAAAACGCGCCTATAAGAAACGTATCTTTTTCGCCGTTCCAATAATTCTCGCTCAGGATAGCCCGAAGCTCCGGCTCGGGATGGATGGAAAAGAGGTAGGTAGAATCGCCAAGATCATCCGGGTCAAAACCGACCCCCAGACCGCCTGCCGCGGGCGGCGACAACGTGATCATCTCGAGAAAATCCTCTCGCGACGCGATCAACACCGCCGTATCAACAAAGACGATCGACTTCCACTCCGACAGGGAAGGAAAAGTGCCGGTACTCAGGCTGAGCAGGTCTATCCATTTGATCTTTCCGGAGTCGAGATAAGCCAGCGTATGATCGTCCGGCGAAACAGTGGGCGAGCTGAGTCCAACTCCGGATACCAGTTTTATTCGGATCGGCATACTGACCGATGCGCGGTAGATACCGCTGTTACTGGTGAGAAACGAATCGTGGGACGCATAGTAGATATGATCTCCGTCCGGAGAAAGCTGCGGGTCAGTCTCGAGAGAGAAATGCTGTGCTCCTTTTGGACCTACCGGACGATCCTCGGTGCATCCGCAGAGGAGCACGATCAAGGCGATTATCAGAAGTAATGCGCGCATCGAATCCATTGATCTTCCCAATCCTTATACGTCAGACACGCACTCCTGGCTGCGGCGTTTTTACTTCAGTTCGGCTTCGAGCCGCTCAACCCGCTCGGTGATCGATCTCCAGATAGCCGGCGAATGCTCCGGGTAGGCGTCAGCCTTAAAATGCTCCCGAGCCTGAGTGAGTAGTTTGAGCGCTTCCGCCTTGTTTCCCGCTTCCCGCTCGATCTCGCCGAGATCGTCGCAGGCCTGCGCCATCGCGCTGTGATTCCCGATCCGTTCCGCCCAGGAGAGAACCGGCCGCAGCCACTGTTTTGCTTTCTCTGTCTGCCCGGTCAGGCGGTAGGCCATGCCGACATGGTAGTCGGCGAACAGTTTCGCGGTCTCACCCGAAAACCGCCAGTGAAAGTCCCGCGCCTTGAGATAGCACTCCAACGCCTGATCGTACTGCTTGAGGTCGTAATGGATCCCGCCGAGATTATTCCAGAGCGGCCCAAGCTGACCTTCCGCCTCGCACGATTCCGCTATCTCGATCCCTCGCTTTGTCCACTCAATAGCCTGCTCCGGAGTCTCCGCGACAATGCCGTTCATATTGGCGGCATCGATCGCGCGCGATTGAAGATTATGCAGGGCGCAATAGTTGTAATACTCCTCGAACGTCCTTCGCGCGGTCGCCAGGTCGTTTGCTTTCCATTCGAAGCGTCCTTTGACCCCCAAAAAGCGTGACCAGCCCAAGGCGTCGGAATCGTCCGCTTTTGAAGCCGCCTCCGCCAGGTACGGCTTTCCTTCATCACCCTTCCCCTGGGTCAGGAAAGTCCGCGCCATCTGCGCCAGCGCCTCGACCTCGATTGGCCGATTGAACTCGGCTCGCGCCGCTTCAGCGGCCAGCTTGTATTGCTCAAACGATTTGGCGATCTCCCGTTGCTGAAACGAGGAGTCAGCAAGTTCAAGCAGGTCGGCGGCTGACTGAGGAGTGGTCTCCATTTTCGCTCCTTTTGATGCAGGATCGGCGGCGGCCAGGATGGCTGGCCAGAGCAGGATAATCATCCACACTTTCAGCATACTGACTTTGGTCTCCTGTTCTGCCATAATATACCCTCTACCGGGTTCTTTTTCAAGGGGTTAGCCGAGACCGATTCTGTTTGACCCTGCTTCCGGCCCGCTATATATTGAGCGCCGTTATTGCCGACAATCGCTATAACAGACTTAACCTTAGGCTACTTATGCGCGCACTAATTACCGGGATCACCGGCCAGGACGGTTCCTACCTCGCTGAGCTTCTCCTCGACAAGGGATACGAAGTCATCGGCATGGTCCGCCGCTCTTCGACCGAGTCATTTGACCGCATCAATCATATCAAGGATAAAGTGACGCTGGTACAGGCCGACTTGCTTGATCAGCTTTCCATTGTCAACGTGGTGGATCAGCACCGCCCGAATGAGATCTATAATCTTGGCGCACAGTCGTTCGTCCCGACTTCGTGGGTCCAGCCGGTGCTGACGGGCGAGTTCGACGCGCTCGGTGTCACCAAGGTGCTGGAGGCGATCCGGCTCGTTGACAAAAAGATCAAGTTCTACCAGGCGTCGTCATCCGAGATGTTTGGCAAGGTGCGCGAAGTACCCCAGACCGAGCAGACACCGTTTTACCCGCGTTCTCCCTATGGAGTCGCCAAAGTTTACGGCCACTGGATCACGGTGAATTACCGCGAGAGTTACGGTATTCACGCCAGTTCCGGCATTCTCTTTAACCACGAATCACCCCGCCGCGGACTTGAGTTTGTTACACGCAAGATCACCGACGGCGCGGTTCGAATTAAACTCGGACTCGCCGATACACTCGCGCTTGGGAATCTCGACGCAAAACGGGATTGGGGATTTGCCGGAGATTATGTTCGCGCGATGTGGCTGATGGTGCAACTTCCGGAGCCTGACAACTTTGTTATCGCCACCGGTCAGACTCACTCGGTTGAGGATTTCGTCCGCCTCGCCTTTGGACAGCTTGACCTCGACTACAAAAAGCATGTCGTGATCGATCAGCGGTTTGTCCGCCCGGCGGAGGTCGATCTCCTGCTCGGAGATCCATCGCATGCCCGCAAGAAACTGGGCTGGGAGCCGGAGGTCAGCTTTGAAGGGCTGGTCAAGATGATGGTCGAAGCCGACCTGAAGCGGCTGAAAAGCAATCCGAACGCATGATACGTCGGACCGCGCTTATCACCGGGATCGCCGGCTTTGCCGGCTCATGGTTGGCGGAAGAACTCCTCAGCGAGGGATATCGCGTTTTCGGCACGTTTCTCCCTAACGAATCGCTCAACAATATCCGCCCAATCCAGAAACAGCTTTCGCTGGCCAAGCTGGATATCCTCGATACTTCAGCCTGCCGCAAGTTGGTCGCCGCGGTCAAGCCGGATCATATTTTTCATCTTGCCGCGATCGCCTCGGTCGGCCGCTCATTTGAGTTGGAGCAGGTAACTTTCCGGGTCAACTTCGACGGTACGCTCAGCATGCTTGAAGCCGCGCGCCAGCACGCAAGACTAAAGTCGTTCCTGTTTATCGGCTCGGCTGACTCGTACGGGACATTTCAGCCGCCCACCAAACTTCTCACTGAGCGCCAGTGCTTCAACCCGATCTCACCGTACGGGATCGCCAAGTCCGCGGCGGAATACGCGTCAAGGTACTATCATCGCGCGCACGGACTTCCCGTCGTCATAGCCCGCTCGTTCAACCACAGCGGCCCGCGCCAAACCGATAACTTCGTCATTCCATCCTTCGCGAAGCAGATCGCTATGATCGAAGCGGGAAGGCAGAAACCGGTGCTGATGGTCGGAGACCTTTCCGCGAAGCGCGATTTCAGCGATGTTCGGGATATTGTCCGCGGCTATCGTTTACTCGCCCAAAAGGGGAAACCTGGAGAGGTCTATCAACTCTGCTCAGGGAAGGCGGTCTCCATCCAGCATGTTCTGGATATGCTGATATCCATCAGTCACGCCGATATATCGGTCAAAGTAGATAAACAGCGACTCCGGAAAGCCGATATCCCGATGTTGCGTGGAAGCCATGCCAAAGCGACCCGCGACGCGAACTTTTCGACCAGAATACCGTTACGGACTACTCTTATGGATACGCTCGCCTACTGGAGAGAGAAGATATAGTTTTCGACAAATTACCGTTTCGGAGAAACATACATGGCTACCACATCAAGATCGAGATCGACGACAAAGACCGGTTCAAAACAATCACCCGCCGATCAGCTCATTGCCAGGATCCGGAGCCGCGAAGCGGTGCCGGGTATTGTCGGGTTGGGGTATGTCGGCCTGCCGCTGGCGATGGTGCTGGCTGAAGCCGGCTTTAAGGTGCTCGGCCTGGACATCTCTAAAGAAAAGATCAAGCTACTCAACGCCGGGAAATCAGATATCGACGATATCCCTGATTCAGTGGTGAAAAAAGCGGTCGCCGCGGGTCGCTTCAAAGCGACCGATGATCCCGGCATGATCGCCAAGGTTGATACTATCTCGATCTGCGTGCCGACTCCGCTTTCCAAAACCAAAGATCCGGATGTCAGCTATATTCTCGATGCCGTCAATGCCGCCAAGCCGTTCATCAAAAAGGGAACGCTGGTCGTGCTCGAATCAACCACCTATCCCGGCACTACCGAGGAACTGATCCTCCCTATCCTCGAGACCAACGGGATGAAAGTCGGCAGGGATTTCTTCCTCGCTTTCTCGCCCGAACGAGTCGATCCGGGGAATCCGATCTATACGACCAAAAACACGCCTCGCGTGGTCGGCGGCGTAACTCCCGCGTGCACCGCGGTGGCTAAAGTCTTCTACGAACAGACCATCCCGAATGTCTATCCGGTTACTTCCACCAAAGCGGCGGAGATGGTGAAACTGCTGGAGAATACGTTTCGCTCGGTCAATATCGGATTGGTGAATGAGGTCGCCCTGATGTGCGACCGCCTCGGCCTGAATGTCTGGGAGATCATCGGCGCGGCGTCATCCAAGCCGTTCGGCTTTATGCCGTTTTATCCCGGCCCGGGCCTTGGCGGACACTGCATCCCGATCGACCCGCATTATCTCTCCTGGAAATTGAAATCGCTGAACTACTACGCCCGTTTTATCGAACTGGCCGGCGATGTCAACAGCCATATGCCGGAATATGTGGTTGAACGAACTGTCCGTCTGCTCAATGAGCGATCCGGACTGGCGCTCAGTCGAGCGAACATCGTGGTTCTCGGCGTCGCGTACAAGAAGGATATCAAGGATGTTCGTGAGTCTCCGGCGCTTGATGTCATCAAGCTGCTGCAGAACCGTGGGGCCAAGGTCTCGTACAACGATCCCTTTGTCCCTAGTTTCTATCTCGAACACGGGGAAAAAGGGGAGAAGAGCCATGGGCTGATGAAGTCGGTCAAGGTGACGCCCGAACTCATCAAGAACGCTGACCTGGTGATCATCATCACCGACCATAGCGCTTACGACTATCAGGCGATCGTTGACCAGGCGAAGCTGGTATTCGATACGCGCAACGCCACCAAGAAAGTCACCAAGAACCGCAACAAGATAACGGTGTTGTAACGACTTCTCTGTCCATCTCTTAGCCGGCTTTCGGGTCGGCTATTTTTTTGCCCGCCAAGCGTTTAATCTGCCCCGGTTTTGCCGATATATCGGAGTAAGGATCTATCCCATATGTCCCAGCCGATAGCAGCCAACAAACGGATCAACGAGATCAAGCTGATCCTGAAGGATATGCTGAAGGTGATCAAAGTGGTCGCCATGTATCCTGAAGGAAATCCGCTCCCGCAATCGCTGCGGCGTTCCTTCGCCGAAAAGCTGGCCGCCATCATTGACGAGCATGGCGAGATCAAATTGCAGATCGATTCCGACCGACTCTACCTCGAGAAAGAGATCGTTTTCACTGATTCCTCCAAAGAGGAATCGCTCGCCGGGCTCTTTTTCGGGAATGGCGTTACCAGCCTGACTTTCGCCTATCCGCCCGAGGTTCTAGATATCTACACGATGCTCGACGTCATCAAGGCCTACCAGAACAAAGCCGGCCATGGCGCCGACCTCGCGTCGCTCCTCTGGGAAGCCAATCTTAGCGCTATCAAGTTTACCACTGTTGAAGATATCTCACTTGCCGCCTACGAAGGAGACTTCCGAGTCCAGGAAATACAGCTGACCGGCAAGGACGGACGGGAAGAGAGCGGCTCCGGCTATGACGCCATTTTCACCGAAGATCCCTCAGACGCCGGGACTGATTCCGGCGGAGTGATTGTCGAACTCCCCGATGATGTCACCGAAGAAGAAGTACGGCAGTTGCGCAAGCTGGCCGCTCAATCGGCCTCGTCTGGCGGCGGTCCTATGGAATCGGGGACGATCGACGGTCGCCAGTTGGTGCAACGACTCCGGAAATCACGCAAAACCAATGGCGCTTTTTATTTGATCGACCCAATCGAAGCGACCGAACAAGCGGATCCCTCTGATCGATCCCTGGACAGCTCAACGCTCAAAGTCGCCGAAGCCGCCCAGGCGATGGGTTATGGTGACCTGACCAAGGCGCCACTGCGCGCCCCGGACACGGCTCTCATCCTCAATGATGAGTTCAAGCTGACTGAGGAGGAAGAGCTGGAGATCCGCGGCATGCTCGAGGAGGATGCCCAGTTCGATATGTACGCGTCCACCCTTGAACTAATGAAGGAACTCCTGCTTCAGGAGTCGGAACTGAGCGCGTTTTTTGAGACGGTTACTATTTGCGACAAGCTAATAGCGGAATATGTTTCGACCGGACGGCTGATCGAGGCGGGCCGGCTGCTTACGCACCTGCGGCAGATGGAGGAGGAACTTGCTGAGTCCAGGCCGCTCTGGTCCGAACGGCTGCGCGACAGCCGCATTGCCGCCGGTAACTCCACCCGCATGAAGCAATTCGCGGAGGCCCTTAACAAATATCCGCATCTCGCCGCCCATGATATCCGGAGCTATCTCGACCTGTTCGGCTGGGAATCGCTCAGCGCGATCACCAACATGCTGGGCGATCTCGAACACCGCATCCATCGCGAATTGCTCTGCGACTTTCTCTCGGCCCGCGGCAAGGATAACATTGGGATCATCGCCAAAGGGGTTACCGACCGGCGATGGTTCGTTGTCCGCAATTCAGTCGGCATTCTCGCCCGCATGAATGATGATAAAGCGATCGGCTACCTCGCGCCGGCGCTGAGACATGAAGACAAACGCGTCCGCATGGAAGTGCTGACCGCCGTCAAGGATCGAACCGATGCCCGCGTGATGGAGATACTCAAGCGGGCGCTGTTGGATAAAGACGCCGAAATACGCAGGGCCGCGATCACCCAGATGTCCGAGAATCATATCAAGGGGGCTTTTGAGGCGATCTCGGCGATGATCAGCGACGCGACCTTCCCGACTCTCAGCTTCGAGGAACAGGTGGACGCGTTCAAGGCCTATTCCATCATTGGCGGGGAAAACGCCGTTCCTTTCCTGAAGAAGCTGGCGACGCGGTTGAATCTGTTCAATGACGAATTGATCTCGATGCACCGCAAAGCCGCGTTTATCGCCTTGGCCCACAATATCAGCCCGGAAGCCGAGGCACTTTTGCTGAAGATCCGATCAAGCTGGATGCCGACCTTCCGCGGCTGCGCCCGCGAGGCGATCGCCCTGCGCCGCGAAGTCATGTTGCGCCGGCCGGCTCCCACAGCCGCCGAACAGGAGACACCGGAGGTGGCGGATGTCCGTTGATCTGGCCAAGCGCGTGATCGGTGACAAGACCGACGAAAAACTGCTGACTCTCTTTTTCGTGTTGTATAAGACCGCGCGAATTGTCGACGCCGGCAACGCGACTTTCAAAAATCAGAGCGAGACGTTTTATACCCACCTCTCGAACCACTGCAACGAATACGGCGATATTACGATCAAGGCGATCGCCGGCCACTATTTTGTCAATGAGCGGATGATCAAGTTTGACGAAAAGGGGAGTTCGGGCGCCGCGCAGGTGGTGGCCGAATGGAAAACCCTCGGCATCGGCGGCCTGACCTTCGATGCGTCGATAACCCTCGATGATGTCAGGCTCTTTATCCCCTTCATCGCGGCGGTAAAGCCGAACTCGTCAAATATCGAAGAACTGGCCGCGCGGCTCAAAGTCCAGGGTCACTCGGGCGTACATTTGCTCGCGCTCAAGCGAGAGGAAAGCCAGCAGAGGCCGCATCTCTCCGACCAGGAACGAAAGACCATTCGCCTCACTGCCCGGTCGGCTTTTTTCCAGGCGATGACGACCGTTCAGGAACTGGTGGTCAATGTCTCCCAGGATCGCGAGATCAACCTCGCCAAGACTCGCCGCGTCGTGCAGGCGCTGATCGACCATGTCTCGCGGGACGAATCCTCTTTACTTGAATTGGCCGCCATTCGCGATTACGACGATTACACCTACGCGCACTCAACCAACGTCTGCGTTTACGCGCTCACTATGGGCGCTCGACTGGGGATGGATCGTTCGCGCCTCTCTCAACTCGGCTTCAGCGCGCTGTTTCACGATATCGGCAAGGTCAAACTCCCCAAAGATCTTATCCAGAAGCCAGACGCGTACGATGAGAACGATTGGATCCAGATGCAGAGGCATCCGCTGTTGGGAGCCAAGACCATCCTCTCGCGGTTGCAGCTCGACGAACATACCGCCCGCGCCGCCCGCAGCGCGTTTGAGCACCATATCAACAACGATTACACCGGCTACCCGACACTGCGCTACCG
>JAMPYH010000294.1 GCA_023700785.1 Candidatus Zixiibacteriota bacterium | reverse complement strand
CGAAGCGCGGCATTCTGACCGGCGGAATCGGCGTCAAAAAAGAGATAGACCTCTTCGCAAAATCGCGCCAATAACCGTGCTTGTTGGGGAGTGAACGCGGTTCCGGATGACGCTACCACGTTGCGTACCCCCGCCTGCCATAGCGATATGAGGTCGAAATATCCCTCCACAATGTACGCGCGATTGCTGTCACGGATCTGATCCCTGGAGAAGTTCAGCCCGTAGAGCACATTTCCCTTGGAATAGAGAGGCGTCTCCGGAGAATTGACATATTTTGCCGGCTCCCCTTTTTTCAGCGTTCGTCCGCCAAAGGCGATCGGCTTCTGGCTAAGATTGAATATCGGGATCATCAACCGTTGGCGAAAACGGTCAAAATAGCTTTTCTTGTTTTCGGAGTAAACCGCAAGACCTGCCTGCAGAAGATCATCAGTTGTCAGATCCTTGGCGGTGGCATGTTTGATCAGGCCGTCCCACCCCTCGCCCGAAAGTCCGAATTTGAAGAACTGGATCGTCTCTTCGTCGATCTGCCGCTTCTTCCTGAGGTATCCTTCCAAAACGACCTTGTACTGGGAGGAATAGAGCACTTTCTGGAAATACTCCAGAGCCACCTGCTGTGCGTAATTGAGCTTTTCCAACTGTTCGCGGCGAGTGTCGGAGACCTCTTCTCGGATGGTAATATTCGCTTTGCGCGCCAGATGCCGCACGGCTTCGACAAACGTCATCTTCTCATGTTCGATAAGAAAAGTGAAGACATTTCCGCCTTTGCCACAGCCAAAGCAGTGGTAGATCTGGCGATCGGGGTTCACCTTGAACGAGGGGGTCTTTTCAGTGTGAAATGGGCAGTTCGCCTCATACGTTTTGCCGCGTTTCCGCAGCTTGACATACTCGCCGATGATCTGCGCGATATCGGTCGCCTGGCGGATCTGCTCTATGATATCCTGTGGGATCATTGCTTTAGCTTAACTATGGTGACGCCGGCACCGCCCTCATTCCAGTCGCCGAGGCGGATGGAATCTACATCGCGGTGTTTTTTCAGATACTCGGTCAGCGTACGGCGCAAGGCGCCTGTCCCCTTACCATGTACAACATAGATCTGACCAAGTCCGGCAACGACCGCTCGGTCGAGATAGCGGTCCAGAGCTTCCTGCGCTTCCTCGCCGGTCATACCGCGAAGGTGGATCTCGGGTGAGATCTGCTCATCTGGGTGCAACCCCGAAACCGGTTTATATTCAAACTCCCTGGTCGGCTGGTCCACACGGCGCAGGCCGCGAACCTCAACTATAGTGCGAACATTGCCGATTCGGACGCGGGCACGGTCGCCGGCGACCAGATCCTCGATGACCCCTTCTTTGTTCAGCGACGCGATGCGAACGGTGTCCCCCTTCATAAAGCGGATCGCTTCGATTGACTTCTGCTTGGTCTCGCTGGCTCGGGATCTCAAACCTTCCAGTTCAGCGCTGCTCCCTTTGAGTGTCTTGTGCATCTGCTTAACGGATTCTTTGGAGGCCTGCGTCGCTCGTATCTCAGCGACCAGCCGTTCGGTTTCTTTGCGCGCGTTGGTCAGCAGGGTCTCTGTTTCGGCGAGTGCCTTTTCACGCTCCTGCTGCATCTCTTTGTCGAATTGTTCGGTTCGCTCCTTATAGCTCTGCTCAAGCTCCTTGGCCCGTTCAAGACGCTCGGTCAGAGACGCGCGGTCTTCCTTCACCTTTATCAGCTCAGCTTCCATCGACGCGATCAGGTCAGCCAGGGTCCGTTCGCCGGTGCCGAGAAGGGTGGAGGCGTGCTCGGTAATGGCCGCCGGCATGCCGAGCCGTCCGGCGATCTCTACCGCGTACGACGACCCCGGGATACCCAACCGCAGACGGTATGTCGGCGCCAGCGTTTCGCGATCAAACTCAAGCGAAGCGTTCTCGATCGCCGGATGCTGCAACGGGAGAGACTTGAGCTGCGAATAGTGGGTAGTGGCAACCAAACGCGCGCCACGCTCGACAATGTTCAGTATTATCGATTCCGCGAGAGCGGACCCCTCCTTGGGATCTGTCCCTGCGCCGATCTCGTCGAACAGCACCAGGGTGCGGTCATCGCAGTTCTTGACCGCGTGTATGATATTGCTGATATGCGACGAGAAAGTGGAGAGGGACAATTCGATCGACTGCTCGTCGCCGATATCAGCGAAAATCTTCTCGAATAGACCAACCTCGGAGCGTTCACCGGCCGGGATCAGCAAGCCTGTTTGCGCCATCAACTGGAGTAATCCGATAGTTTTGAGGACCACTGTTTTGCCGCCGGTATTAGGACCGGTGACAACCACCGCCTGGCGGTTGTTGTCCAGCCCAAGGGTCATCGGGACGACCTGCTCGATCGAGCCGATCTGCGCCAGCAAAAGCGGGTGGCGAGCCTCGATGAGAGTAAGTCGCGCCTGCTCCACCATTTTGGGCTGTACGGCCTTTAGCTTGGCGGCGAGACCCGCCGCGGCGTAAAACGAATCGAGCTTGGCGATCATCGCGATGTTCTTCTTGAGCGCGTCAACCCGCTCGGCGATCGAGACCGTCAACGCGCGAAGGATACGATCCATCTCCACGCGCTCTTCCTGGAAAAGCATGTTGAGACGATTATTCAGCTCAACCGTCTCTTTTGGCTCGATATAGAAAGTCGCGCCGGATTGGCTCCGGTCATGGAGTATCCCCAGATCATGGCGGAACCCGTCCGCGGGGACCGGAATGACGAATCGCCCATTCCGCTGGGTGACGACATCATCCTGCCATCCGGGTTTCTTCTGCTGGGCAGAGAGGATCGAATCGAGCGATCGAATGATGCGCCGCTTGTTATCGATCAGGTCGTAGCGGATCTGGCGAAGTTTCGACGACGCATCGTCCTTGATGTCCCCCTTTTCATCGATCGCCTTTTTGATGTCGCGAATGACCTCGGGAAACGAGCGAATTCCTTCCAGGTACTCAACAAGCGAAGGGAACTTGGCGCGGCCGTCCTTATCGTACTGATGCAGCGAGATGGAGACTTCGAGAAGTTCGAGTACGTTGAATATCTCTTTGGCATCAAGAAATATCCCCGGGATCTGCGCCTTGTCCAGCAGGTCGCGGCAATCTTCCAGTCGGGCGAGGGGGAAGGGAAGACCGAACAGGACGATATCTTTCATCTGCGCGATCTCGGTCTGCCTTTGGACGATCGACCGGAGGTCGGTCGTTGGCTCCCACGCGGCAACTTCCTCTCGCCCGAACGGCGTGAGGGTTTTTCCCGCGATCATAGCTTTGACCTTGGGGTATTCAAGAGTGTTAAGCGTATGCTGTTCAATCATAAGTGTTCAACCACCAAAGAAAAACCGGCCTTGCGGCCGGTTTCAATATAAGGGAAGCAATGCTAAGGCAAAACCGATTTACGTGCCTGAACTCACATTG
>JAMPYH010000293.1 GCA_023700785.1 Candidatus Zixiibacteriota bacterium | reverse complement strand
CTGCAGCGGCATCATTTGCGGCATCATTTCAACAAGAAGTATGATGAACGGAACTTCGCGATCACGGTACCATTTTGGGACCGACTATTTGGAACCGACCGACCCGCGAAATCGGATCAAAAGTGAGCGGAAGGCGGCAATAGAAAGGGCAGGTCACACGACCTGCCCTCTTTCTCTGAGGTCGGCATCGCCTCAGCGCCTTACCTTCACAGATGCCAAATGGATCAGCCGAAGATCTGTTTGAGCATCTCGCGGCCATTCTCCCAGAAAACCAGGATCACACCCATGATCGCGCCGCCGGCGACAATGCCCGACGCCACCGGGAAGAGGAACTCTTCTGATTGCTTTGGATTCTTCTTTTGCCAGGCATAGCCGATTAACGCGCCGACAAAAAAGAGGAATCCGTAGAACCACTGGAAAACCCAGGCGAGGCCGATACCGGCCGCCGACGGGATCCAGTTCTGTTGGTTCGGAAAAAGACGAGAGAGGATCGGGAGAAGGATGCCGATCAACCCGCCGATCACCATGCTCCAGATCTTGACCGGATGCATGGTGCTGAGACCGGTCGCCAAAGCCTCAGCGACACCTTTCCAGGTTTGCGCGGCAGGCGCGGGGAATTGGTCTGTTCCCAGGACAGAAGCATCCGGCACCAGCATGCGGAATGCCGCGACTGTAACGAGGGTCCCCAGGAAGATCCCCGCGAATTGCGCGATAAACTGTTTGCGGGGATTCGCGCCGAGCAGGTAGCCGGACTTGAGGTCGGTGAGCAGGTCAGCGGACGAGGTCGCCGCGCCGGCGGTGATATTGGCCGCCATCAGGTTTACATTCATGTTGCCCGGTGAGAGCGCGCCGAAAGTCAACTGGGTGATCTTCCCCATCGCGCCAACGGGAGTGGTGTCGGTCTCGCCGGTCACACGACAGGCTACCAGCGCGAGCGCGAAGCTGAGGATGACCGCGATAAAGCTCTGCCAGTAGGGCATATCAAACGTCATGTGACCAAGGATCGCCAGCGCCACCAGCGAAACGATCTGGCCGATAAGAAACCATGAACTGGGCGTCTCGATGGCGGTTAGTTTGTCGTCACGTGTCCCGGTGCGTTTCATCAGCATATCCCCCAGTCCCTGGAACGCGCGCAGCGCGCTTCTCCATTGGAAAAAGACCGAGAGAATGCCCGAAGTTACCATGCAGGCGGTGCCGGCCCAGAGGGTCCACTGCACAAGCGACCTGAAACCGGTCAATTGACTCGCTTCGGGAATCGACGATTGCACCCACGGAATGAAGATCATCCAACAGAGGATCGAACCGACAAACATCGAGATGGCGACGCGCATCCCGACAAACATCCCGGCGGCAATGAAGATCGGGTCCCAGGCGAAGGTGACGGTCCGTCCGATCCAGGCTTCGCCGAGGGTCGAACTGCTGAAGCGGCCGACGAGAGTGGAGAGTTGAAACGCCTCAAGGCGAGTACTGATAAGACGCAGTCCATCGGTCAACACAGCGCTGACCATCGCCAGTAATCCGGCGATACCCAGAGCCTTGGCGGCGCGCATCCCCTTTTCGCCGGTGGCATGCAAAGCACGCAGCGTTTCCGCGGCGGCTATCCCGCTCGGAAATCTTAGTTGCTCTATATTGATCATCTGGCGCTTCATCGGCACCGCCATCGTCACGCCAAGTACCGCGATGAAAAAGACCCATGCCAGCATCAAACCAAGCGGAAGCGTTTGACCGTTGAGCATGATATACGCGGCGAACGCGGAGACCAGCGTTCCACCGGTGGAATACCCCGCGGCGCTGGCGGTTGATTGCATGCAGTTGTTCTCGAGAATGGTCATCTGTGTTTTGGCCAGTCTCATCTTATAGAACCCGGTCCAGATGGCGTAGGAAAGAATGCACGCGGTGATGGCGACGCCGAATCCCCAGCCGGCCTTTAACCCGATATAGATATTGGTAAGCGAGAGCACGCCGCCAAGCAAAGAACCCATGATGACCGCGCGCCAGGTCAACTGTTTGACCGTATCACCGCGGCCGACATAACATTTGTCGTACCACTGCCGCTCGATCTCGTCAGCGGTCCCCTTAAATCCTTCGATCGGCAGTTCGTAGTTTTCATAGGCGTCATGCGAGACGGCCGCGTCGCGCTGCGCTGTTGATTCGGTTGCCCGGTGATCCGTCGACATACTGTAAACTCCTCGCATCTGATCCGCAAGCGCGGATCAAAGTCTGGTCCGTCCATCTTTTTCAGAAAGAAAGGCGGTTCTGTCAACATTGTAAATACGTTTCTGCGGAATGGCGGTTTATCCTCGACCTTTTGGTATAGATTAGCGCAACGGGCAGGGATTGAGTCGCTGCGACTCCAGAACGGCGCGAAGCGGTAAATTGACGGAAGATCGGAAGACCGATCCGGCTCTGGACTCGACGGGAAATGCTATTGGTTAGACGATAACACGAGTCGTCGAACCAAATCTCAATCAACTCGCAAATTATGCCAATTATGGTTTGATTAGTACAGTATCTCTCGACCGTATCGGCAATACGCAAGCCTCTGTCTATGTCCTGCAATAGGTTGTAGGACATAGGCAAATCGCAATTAGTACTCAAAAGTATAGAATCGACTAAACAATCCGTCTTTTTGTGCCTTAATTCACAACCATGACAAACATATGACAATCAAGATGGATATTCTTTTATATCTGACCTCAGTGAACGACGACAATAAGGCTGAGGCTGAATAGTGCAGATGAAGTTTGGGATAGTTGGAACCTCGATCTGGCAGCAGAATATGCCTCTATTGGAACGGTTGACAGTCGACCGGGAGACCCGGGCGGCGGAGATCGCGCGCCTGAAACTTCTGCTCGGTGTCGATGAGCTGGTTTACCTGGCGACCTGCAATCGAGTTGAGTTCATTTACGCGACGTCGAGCAAGATCGCGCCCGGCAAATTGCTGCATCGATTGATCGATCACTTCTTCCGCGATCAGCGCGAAATCTGTTTTTTCCCGAACGATTTTTATCATTTCACCGGCCGCGAAGCGATTCTCCACTTGTTTAGAACAGCTTCTTCGCTTGAATCGCTCGTGGTTGGTGAAACGCAGATAACCGGCCAGCTCAAGCAGGCGCACCAGGACGCGCTGGATTGCGGCGTCGCCGGGACCGTGACCTCCGGCTTGATCACTGAAGCGTTGCAGGTGGCCAAACGAGTGAAGCGCGAGACCGACCTCGGTATCGGCGCGCTCTCGATGGCCTCGCTGGCGGCGACAGAATTATCCGTTCGGCTCGAGAGGGCGGCGGATCCGGTGATCGCGCTGGTCGGCGCCGGCCCGATGACCTCCAAAATGGCCAAATACATTCTCGAAAATAAAGTCGGGCACCTGCTGTTTGTGAATCGCACGGTCAGCAAGGCGGACGCGCTGGCGGCGGAAT
>JAMPYH010000017.1 GCA_023700785.1 Candidatus Zixiibacteriota bacterium | reverse complement strand
TCCCCTCTACCGTGAAGTAGTTACCCTAAACAATGCAGTAGATAGTGGCGAAAATAGGGATGCCGTCTACTGAAACTAACCACCTCCTTTTGATCACGATGTTTAGGTCTGTGCAGAGAACTTCTTGGCGGTGTACCGAAAAAGTACCAAATACGTCCTCTAATAAAGAGGATTTTGACATACACCTACGAGGCCATCAACTTATGTAACCGTTTGATAGCCCGATGCTTATAGATGTTTACCACTTGCTGTGTGATCCCCAGGTCACGCGCGATCTCTCGCTCTTTCTGACCTTTGAGGTACGCCTTGAGTACTTCCTGCTGACGGGGTGAGAGTGAATGGCTGATGTGCCACTTGAGGCGCCCGCGGAACTCATCGAAGTGCGAACTCTTGACTGACTCGGCGTCTGACTTGTGGTATGCGGACTGCTCGTTGGTAAACGACTCAAGGAACAGCCGATCCACCAGTACTTCGGCGAATTCAAACTCCTTGCGAGGGTGCGTCCGCATTCGGAACCCTAGTCTTTCGAGACAGTCGTCTTGCTGATCTTGTCCAATTCCGCGATGGTGATTGCAAACTTTTTGACGGTTTCGTCCCGTACTTCGGCCAATGCGACTTTCCGCTCGTATTCGGAAAGGTCCTTGGGTAGTCCCGCGAGACGTCGCTTGTAGTAGTCGAGTACTTGCGCGTGCTGTGTCGAAGTTGACGGCGCGGTCGATCTGGCGGCTGATTTCTGGGGTTTTGCGGCTTTAGCCCGTTCCTTTAGCCGAGCGATCTCCTGATCCTTCTGCGCGATAACCAGCCCCAGCGAGTCCGAAGCTGTCGCAGACTCCGAGCGAAGTATGTTTAGCGAATCTTGATAGCTCATGGTTGTCTGATTAACAGCGGCTTCAAGCGAGTCAGCACGCTGCAACGCGATCCGGGATTCTTGGCTGCCGCTCTCATACCCCTGGCTGTATTGCTTTTTCAGTTTCGCCTGTGACCGTGTGGAATTGACATAGCTTATCCCGACAAGGAGAGCTAAGAGAAGCAGGGCAAGAGCGAGTTTTTTCATGGCAGATCAGTAACCACCTGCCTGATTGATATCAATTTGCGGCTGAAAGTGTCAAGTTTGAACTTGGCAGGAGTCGGGTGCGATTTATCCGATTTCGCTGTCGACAGCCTCTGCCTCGAGTTTTTTGAGCGAGAGATGCTCTTTCTTGAGGAAGTAAAACCCCATGACAGTTATAGGGATATACTGGGCGGCATGCAGCACCAGGGCGAACGATAGCGCCTGTTCCTGCCCTATTTTGTACTGGAGCAGTGTCCAGACAGTCCCGGCATGATACACGCCGACAAAACCCGGAGAGGACGGGATCAGGATCGAGATCGAAACCACAACCAGGAGCACGTAAGAGGCTGAGATCGGCAGGTCAAAACCAAAGGCTTTGAGCACAAACCAGTTGGAGAACCCCATAAACAGCCAGATCAAAAGCGTCTGCAAAGTCACCGACGTGAAGATCTTCAGGTCCGTGATAAACTCAAGACCGCGCGCAAATCGCATCACCACCGATTGGATCTTCTCCTTGACCTGCGCCGGCACAAAAAAGAGGTAGCGCGTCAACATTTCCCCCGCCCTTGCCGGACGGTGGGCCATCAGCAGCATAAACGCCACACCCAATAGCGCTATACCGATCGCCACAAATGTCCCTACTTTCATCTCCTCCGGGATCTCAAGGTGCGAGACTCCAAGAACCGCGCCAAAAATGACCAAAAGCGCGACCAGGTCAAAGACCATCCGCTCAACAAAGATCGTCGCCAGCGAAGCGGACTTGGAGATCTCGGTATCCTGATATGCCAAAGAATATGCCCTCACAAATTCGCCCAATCTGAGCGGCAGGACATTGTTCGCCATGAACCCGATCGAGGTCGCGGCGATGAGATTATTGAATTTCACGTTTTTAATCGGCGCCAGCATAAACTGCCAGCGAAATGCCCGCTGGTACATGGCAAAAACGACCAACGCGATATTCGGCAGAAGCCAGAAATAATTGGCGCTCTTGAGCGCAACCACAAGTTCGCTAAAGTCTATCTTTCGGAACAACATCCAGAGCAGCAGCACGGATATCGCGATGCCGATCAAGACATAGAGATTGCGTTTCTGGCTGTTCGTCATACCCGCCCCGCTACATAGTCCAGGCAAAGCGTTTCGAATTTCTTGGCGGCGTCATCCCAGCTGAACTTGTCCGCCCAGGCAAGCGCTCCCCGCTCCAGGCGCTGCCGCGTGGCGTCGTCTGTCAGGATAGCCAGAAGGTGGCTCGCCAACTGATCGGTATTCCCATATTCATACAGCAGCCCGGTTTCATTATGGCGAACCGAGTCCCGCAAACCCGGCGTATTTGCCGCGACTACGGTCGTGCCGACCGCGTTTGCCTCGATATTGGTCAGCCCCCAGCCTTCCTTGAGCGATGGGAGCACATTAACATGCGCGCGGCGCATCCGCTCCACCTTCTCCGCCTGGCTGACAAACCCGGGGAACTCCACCGCGCCGGTCAGGCCAAGCGACAGTACCAGCCTCTGGAGTTCCGAAAGATAATCGCCCGTTCCTACTATCATCAGTCGGGCATTGGGCAACTGTCGCCTCACCTGATTGAACGCCACGATCAGATGCTGGATCGACTTGTATTTCTTGATGCGTCCAAGGTAGAGGACTGTCGGCATATCGTACTTCGCGACATCGGGGGCGTAGGCGTAGATCTTTCGGTCGATGCCGCAATGAATGACCGAGATATCTTTCCGCGGCACTCCCCGGGCGGCAATATCGTCAGCCGTTGATTCCGAGATCACATTGTAGTGTCGCCCCTTGTACACGCTCATCAGCGGACGTTCGGCCAGATATATATAGGTGCCGAGCACGAAATTGATCTCCTGAAAAACCGTGGTCGCGAACAGGTGCGGAATGACGACCAGCGTTTTCAGGTCGAGATAGAGCGGCGTATAGAACGGTATCTTATTGATATCTTCGACCAACAGATCGAACCTGTTTTCGCGAGCCAACCGCCGAAGATGCCATGGCGCGACAAGATTGAAGTTAAATCGATTTCCATGGCGGACTATCCGCACTCCCTCGATCGTCTCCTCGGGCGGGCAGTCATCCCAGCCGGAACAGAAAAGCGTCACCTGATGGCCGTATCTCACCAGCCGTCGAAGTAACTCCTCGAGGTGTACTTCAGCGCCGCCCGCGTACGGATTCTTGAGGTCATTCCAGTTGAGCGCGAGGATCTTCATTTTGTCGGATCGGATCGCTTCTGATCGGCTATGAAATTGTCAAGTTCACGACGGATATTGGCCATCGCGGTATCGCCGGGATGCGCCTGGATCCAGATATCCAGGGTTGTCTTGAGCGCGGTATAATTCTCGGTTTCGCTGTAGAGGGTGGTCAACTCCTCAAAGACGGCGCGAAATGATGGATCTTTCAGGAATAGTGGATTGAGGGTCGCCTCCGCTTCCATGAACCGCCGATTCTCGCGATACTGGCGCCCCAGTAAAACCGTCATCCATCGGCTGTCCTTTATCGATGGATCCTCCATCAGCCGCTTGAGATCCTCGACACGACCGAGATCCGTGTACAGCCCCGCAAGATAATTGACCAGCTGCTCGTCATAGGGTAATGTGCGGTGGCCATATTCCAGCAACCGGATAGCGTCAACATGCCGTTGCGCGCGGCGCAGGGTGTCAGCCACCATCATCATGGAGTTCGAGTAATTGGCCGGAAGCCTGATCTGGTTGGCGTCTTTGAAAATGGAGGAATCGCGAAGTCCCCGCATTTGATAGCGGGTGGTGTCGAAGAAGAAGCTCAGCGCTTCTTCGAGCGAGGTCCTGGGCCCGCCACCGATCGAGCCCAACCGCCAACTGAGGCCCGTAAGGGTCAAGTATGGATCAGCGGGAACGCCGTCCATCTTGCGGCCATCGTTGGCGACCGTGATCGAAAAATTGACCGGCACGCGATCACGGTTATGATCGATGATCGCGTCAACTACCTGGTTATTCAAATGAAACACCCGGCCGTCCTGCGTCCGGTAGGGGCGCATCGCGTCGATCTGGCTGTCGGTCATGCCGAGATCAAGCTTCATGTAATCCTGTACCTGCTTGATATACCACTTGGTGTTGGCCAGCGAGAGATTGACGATCTTCACATCCTTACGGAAGCCGTATGCTTCCTGAAGGCACCAGAGCGGAAAAGTATCATTATCGCCGTACGTAAAGAACGCCGCGTCCCGGTCGGCCGACGAGAGCAGGCTTTTGGCGTAATCGTGAGCTATCCAGTTTCTGCTCCGGTCGCATTCGAAATAATTTCTGGCCAGCGCGTAGGTCGGCATGGCCAGGAGGATCAACATCCCGTAGGGCGCGACCGACCGTATGGGCGACGATAGCTTTGTCAGAGCTTCGCGTACAAAGTGGATCAGCGCGCTGATCCCCAGGCCGATAGCGATCCCGAACAGCACGTACGCCGGGGTGAAAAAATAGTCCCGATCGCGAACCTCAATGTAATCGTCGCCCGTAACCGGATGCTGCCGCTGACCGTCAGCAAAGTTCATATACAGCACCAGGCCGATTGACGATATGATCATAAGCATTGTCAAAGCGAGTCCCAGCTCAGATCGCCTTCGAATCGCCTCCCAGAGTCCGAATACTCCGAGAACAAACGCGATAAAGAACGTCCGGCTGTTGATGCCGTACTGCTCCTGAAAAAATCCCCAGAAGCCCATCCGGCGCCAGGTCCCGAATTGATTCTCCCATTCCGCGCGGCGCTTGAACATCCGTTCGATCATCGACTCAGATCCGTACTGTTTCCGCTCAAGGAAACCAATTGTCTGGGCGAGGCTCTGCGAAGGGTTGTTTTCGTTGATGTACGGATGTTGTGCCGAACGTATGGGAATGAACAAGTGCACCGAAAAACCGGCTATGGCAACCGCCAGGATCAGCAGCGCGGAGCGCCAACCTTGCATACGGAACATGAACCCAAGTACCAGTATTACTATTGCGGCGCCGAGAGTCCCCCAGATAAACGGATATATTCCCAGGATGATCATGGATGATCCGACAATCGCCACGAATATGGGCCAGCGAATATAGTTCCACAGGATCAAAGCGGTGCCGGTGATGAGGACAACCGAAATAAACAGGAACGGACCGTAGCCATGAACGCCAATTATCGAGAGCAATGCCATCGCGACAGCCACCGCGACAAAGATCGCGCCAACTAGCAACGTCGAATCCGGCGCTGCTAACCTGCTTCCTCTTTGGGCCATGTAGGTCACCAGCGACCAAATGCCCATACCTACCAGCGCCAGAAAGCCGGCATACCCGACAATATCAAGTACGGTAGAACCGCCTGCTTCTGATCCAGACCTGACCAGCGAGATTATCGCACCGCCCAGCGGAACCGATGCCACCAGAAACGCGCCCGAAATGTAAAGATGCAGCTTGTTCAGCTTCTCGATACTCATCAAATACAGCAAGTAGATAATGAACACGACAAAGATCGGCAGTGAGAACGAAATCTCCCCCTTCCTCGATGACAGGGCAAAAATGAGATAGAGTTCCACCATGATAAGCGTCGACGCGATAAACCAATATCGAACCGGCGTGTCTTTCTTGAGAATGAAAAACAGGGTCAGGATCGGCAGAATCAGAAACGTGGTCATATGCACGCCAATGCCGAGATAGGCGATATAGACCACCGCCAGCATCATTTTGTCGGCAGTTGACTGGTCGCCGCTCTCAAAATAGCGGAACGCGAGCCAGATCGCCGCCATAAACATCAACATCGACAGCCCGTACACTTCCGCCTCGGTCGAGTTGTTCCAGTGCGTCTTGCTCCAGGCAAAAAAGAGCGCTCCTGCCGCGGCGCCGCCGTAGAGGATTATCCTGGAGAGAATATCCTGTTTTTCGGCGATCCAATACCGGATCACCCTGACTCCGCAGAGGTAGGCAAACAACGTTGTAAACGATGAACTCAGGACTGAGAGGAAATTGATCCGCGCCGATGGTTCGCTGATCAGCGGGTTCATCGTGAACAGCTTGCCGACCAGCACATAGAGCGGCGTTCCCGGCGGGTGCGGTATCCCCAGAATGTACGACACCGCGATGAATTCGCCGCAGTCCCAAAATGTCAGCGTTGGCGCCATCGTTTGCAGATAAACGATAAGCGAAAGCAGCCAGACTCCGGCCGCGACCACCGCGTTGGTACGATCTATCCCTTTAAGCCACTCTCTCATGTATCTTTCGACGGTCCTGCCAAAGCGGGTAATATAATGGCCCGAAACCGCTTGTAAAGCTCCTTGTCTTTGGCGGTTGAACGATAATCGTCTTCGAGCTGCTTACAAAAAAGAGCCGCTTCGGATCACCGAAACGGCCCACAGAAGAATCTGCTTCAGATCGTCAGGCTTTTGCCTCTGTCTTTTTCACATAACTGTCGAGTATTCCATTGATGAATCCCGATGACTCGGCGGTCGAGTACTTTTTAGCCAACTCGATCGCTTCGTTGATCACTACGCGAACCGGTATATCCGGCATCTCGCGAAGTTCCGTGATGGCCATCCGGAGGATGATCCGGTCAAGTTCGGCGAACCGTTCGATCTTCCAATTGGTCGCCAATTGCGTGATCTGCTGATCCGCCCATTCGCTGATCTCGCGGCACTTTGTGAAGAGCGCCTTGGCGTAGGTCTGGTTCTTCTCCGAAAGAGCCGAATCTCCGACTATCTGTTTGAGTACTTCGCGCGGATCGTTTTCCGACAATTCGCACGCGTACAGCCCATGTAAAACCAACTCCCTGGCGCGTCGTCGCGGGGAGTCGCTTAGATCTCGTTCGTCGTTGGTCATTTATCCATCGCGCGATAAAGGTTTACCATCTCAATTGCGGTCTGCGCGGCATCCCACCCTTTGTTCCCTGCCTTGGTGCCGGCGCGCTCGATCGCCTGCTCGATCGTGTCAGTCGTGATTATCCCGTACACGACCGGGATGCTCATCTCCATCCCGAGCTTGGCGATCCCTTTGGATGCCTCCGCCGCAATATAATCAAAGTGCGGCGTATCGCCACGGATCACAGCGCCAAGACAGATAATTGAGTCGTATTTGCCGGACTTCGCCATCCGGGCCGCCGCGAATGGGATCTCAAACGACCCCGGCACATACGCCACCGCCACGTTTTCCTGCGAGCCGTTGTGCCGTACAATGCAGTCCAGAGCGCCATTCAGCAGTTGGTCGGTAAAGAAACTGTTGAACCGACTGACCACAATGCCGACCCGATGCCCGGAGGCATCGAGCCTACCTTCAAATTCTTTCACATTCATCTTGCTATCCCCAGCTATTAAAAATTCAACAAATGCCCCAGTTTGTCACGCTTGGTCTCAAGATACCGCGCGCTGTGCTTGGTCGGCTCGATCTGGAGCGGCACGCGCTCGACGATCTCCAGTCCATACCCCTGAAGGCCGATCACTTTTTTCGGATTGTTGGTCAACAACCGGATCGACGTCAACCCCAGATCGGCGAGGATCTGCGCGCCGATACCGTAATCCCGAAGATCCGCGCTGAACCCAAGCTCCTCGTTTGCCTCGACCGTATCTCGCCCCATATCCTGAAGTTTGTACGCGAGGATCTTGTTCGCCAGTCCGATCCCTCTCCCCTCCTGCCGCATGTATAACACGACTCCGGCTCCTTCGCGATCCACCATCGACATTGCCGTATGCAGCTGCGCGCCGCAGTCGCACCGATGCGAGTGGAATACATCGCCGGTAAGACAGCTGGAGTGGACCCGCACCAGCACGTTTGATGTGCCGGCGATGTCGCCTTTGGTCAAGGCGAGGTGATGGTGATCATCTATCTCAGACTTATACAGGTGCAACTGAAACGTTCCGAACTCGGTCGGAAAATCGACCGAGGTGATATGCGTCACCAGTTTTTCGGTCTTGTGGCGGAAACCGATCAGGTCGCGAATGGTTACGATCTTGAGGTTAAACTTCCTGGCGAACTCCATCAGCTCCGGCACACGCGCCATGGTACCGTCGTCGTTCATGATCTCGCACAGCACGCCGATCGGCCGGAGTTTGGCCATCCGCGCCAGATCGACCGCCGCCTCCGTATGTCCCGCTCGCGCCAGCACGCCGCCGGTGAGCGCTTTTATCGGGAACACATGTCCCGGACGTCCCAGGTCCTCTGGTACCGTTGACTCGTCTGCCAGCGCTTTGATCGTTATCGCCCGGTCATGCGCGGAAATGCCGGTGGATGTGCCATGGATAGCATCCACCGAAACCGTGAACCGCGTCCCCAGTTTGGCCGTATTGGTCTGCACCATCGGGTGCAGTTTCAACCTGTCGATGATCTCATCAGGCATCGAGACACAGATAAGTCCGCGCCCATGTTTCGCCATGAAATTCACCATCTCCGGCGTGACCAATTCAGCGGCCATGATCAGGTCGCCTTCATTTTCCCGATCTTCATCATCGACCACGATCAAACACTTCCCCGCCCGTATATCCTCGATAGCTTCCTCGATCGTATTAAATCTGAACTCGCCGTTCATCTTACCATCCACTTTCCCGCAATGTGTCCAGCGTAACGCCGGACGGTCTATAGTTCGCGCCAAGTTTGGCGACATATTTTCCGATCATATCAAACTCAAGATTGACCCGGTTGCCGGGCTTCAAATCGCTAAGTGTGGTCGCTTTTACCGTGTAGGGGATCACATTTACCGCACAGCGGGCAGATTCCACTTTGTTAACTGTCAACGAGACACCATTGATCGCGATCGAACCTTTCTCAATCACCAACGGATCGAATCGCGCGTCAAATGTTGCCGTCAACTCGAGAGAATCACCGATCGGCTTGAGATATTCGACTCTCCCGGCGCAGTCAACATGCCCGGAGACAATATGTCCACCCAATCGACTGTCCGCTCGAAGCGACCTTTCCAGATTGATCCTTGAGCCAACACGATAATCGCCGAGAATGGTTCGGGCCGAAGTCTCCTGCGAGGCTTCCACCACAAACCTCGAAGACGTCCGCTCAATCACTGTCAGACAAACACCATCGCAGCAAACCGATTCGCCGTCAACCAGCTCGGCGGCGAAGGGCGAGCTGATGGTCATTAGCCGGTAATTACTCCGACTGGACAGCCGGTCGATCACACCCACGGTTTCAATCAGACCAGTGAACATCACTTTGGTCCTTTCGGGTATCCGCTAAAGATCATGTCCTGGCCGCAGGTTTCAAAATGTCCGTCCTTGAACTGTATCGATTCGTCCACGTTGTTGGTGTGCAGGTCGCCTATCGCCTCGATCCCTTTGCCGATCAACTTTGGCGAGATCACCGCCACAAACTTGTTCATGAGCCCCTGTTTGAGGAATGAAGTTGCCAGGCGGCTGCCGCCCTCGACCAGGACCGAGCGAATGCCAAACGCCCCCGCTTTGGCCAGGAAATCGGGCAAACTAAGCATACCATCGGCGTCCAGATCAATGGCCCAATAGATGAGGCCCGCGTGGGGCAGCCGCTCGTTGAATTTTCGAATCGATTCTTCGGTAGATGCAAGGATCGTCTTGTGATCTTTGTTCTCCGCGATCAGGTGCGCATGCTTGTCAAGATCGAGCGATCGCGACAGGACGATCCTGTAAGGACTGATGCCTTTGACCAATCGGGCGGTCAAGGTCGGATCGTCTCGTCGAGCGGTTTCACCGCCGATAACGACCGCGCCTACTTCTGTACGCAGGCGGTGCGCGTACGCGCGGGCATCCTTGCCCGAGATCCATTGTGAATCACCGGTAAAGGTGGCGATCCGTCCATCCAATGATTGAGCCAGTTTGAGGATCACAAACGGCTGGCCAGTTAGATGATGATGGAAGTAGCCCTCGTTCAGCCGCCTGGCATCCCGCGCCCCCGGACCCGAGACAACCTCGATTCCCGCCTGGCGAAGCTCCTGCGCCCCCTTGCCATTCACTCGCGGGTCAGGGTCTTTGGTGGCGCAGACGACTCGCTTGACCCCAGCTTTGATGATCGCGGCGGTACACGGTCCGGTTCGGCCGACATGACAACACGGCTCCAGCGTCACATACAGAGTGGCGCCTTTGGCCCGAGTCCCGACCGCGCGCAACGCTTCTATTTCCGCGTGATTTCCCCCGACTTTGCGATGGTAACCGACTCCGATGATCCGCCCATTCTTCACCAGCACAGCGCCTACCATTGGATTGGGATAGGTCATACCGCGAGCTCTGACGGCAAGCTCGAGAGCCCGGCACATGAAACTTATATCTGTAGGACCGGCCATAAAAAAACCCTAAGCATTGGTCTGCTTCAGGGCGAATAGTCAGGCGGAAGCAGCCACAAACGAGTGACGAAGGGCCACTGCCGCATACCGTTCTTCTTCCATCCGGACTATACCGTCGGCACCTGAGTCTCACAGGTTCAGCCGGGATTTCTCCCAGGTCGCGGGCTTTACCGCCGATCGAGGAATTTCGCCTCGCCCTGAAGAATTGTTGTGTCAGGAATATATACGAAGGAACCAGAAAGGCAATCGAATAATCTATGGCTGAGACGACTCAACGGAGTCAATCTAACAGATTAACGATTTCTCGTAATTCGTTGATACGAAAGGGCTTTAACACAACACCAATCAATAACCTGTTTGCCGTATCTTCTTTCGTGAGGTGGGCGCCGATCCCCGTGATCAGTATCGCCTTTAACCGTGGGTCTATCTCCCCCGCAAGGTTGCAGAGCTCCAGCCCGGTGATCCCGGGCATCCCAAGGTCGGTTATCATCAAGTCAAAACGCTGTTTCTGGAGGAGTGCGATTGCGGACTTGCCGTCAGCTACCGCGACTACTTCATGCTCGTCCAAAAGGAGCATATCGGCCACGGCACTGCGCAGGTCGTCATCGTCATCGACGACCAGTACAGAGAGTTGGCGAGTTGCGGAGCGGGTGCCCATCAGTACTCTATACCTTTTCCGCGCGAATCGCTTCGGCCATCCGCCCGACCTCACTATCGCTCCACGCGCTTTGCTCCGTGCGGCTCAGTTGCAGCCAGAGACTAACATAAGCCGCAACCTTTTCAAGCAGATCACCTTCTTGTTCGAGGTATTCTCCTGCTGACGGTGACCCGACAAGCATCAACCCTATAACGCCATCAGGCGATTTGAGCGGAAGGTACGACTCGGAGAGTACATGCCGGACATAGCGCTCTTTGGCCATCGACTCAGGAAGTTCACCCGTCCGGATATCCTGTACACCGCAGGTCTGGCCAATCAGGATTCGAGCGGTAAATGATGCTGGAACCGCGATCTGAACACGTTCGATCTGCGACGCTCCGTCCTGCTTGCGCTGCATGACAGTCGCCTCGTTCCAGACATCGGCCTGGCCGCGCGGCATGACCGCCAGCCTCGACAAGCTGATCTGCTGCGATAACCATCCCCATAGGTCGGTGAGCATGACGTCAAATGTCTTTCCGCGCGTCCCGTTAGTGGCCAGGTCGCTCACCTCTCCCATCAATTCAGCACCGGTGGCGAACTGATACTCATGCAAACCGCTGATCATCCGGGCATATTCGTTCAGACAACGTGCCTCTCGCCGAGAAAGCGCTCCGGGGCCGGTAACCAGGATGATCTGCTTGCTGCGCGGAGAAAGGATCCCTTCATGTATGAACAGACAATCAGGCATGGCATCCAGAAACGAAGGGAAATCCTCGAGCGTGTCCGCCGGCACGAAATACTCCTGTCGATACATCGCCTCAAGGCACCGCATGGCCATATCAGGCTGGATCTGCCGGGTCAATCGAAACCAGCGGCTCACATCGCCGGACGCCAGGCGAAGGTGATATGTCCCCTCGAACTCCGTGTAAACGCCGGCACAACTTCTCGGCCAGACATGCGTCAGCAACGCCAACGCCCGTTTGGAGAATTGCTGCGGAGAACTGTCTCGCTGAAACAGCTCGTGAATGAACGTGCCGCTTTGGGCTCGAACGCTCTCTGTTGATTCACTGGTCTGGTCATCGCACCATGCCTGGATCGCTCCAAGTTCGGACGCGCTGAACTCCGGCAACTTAGCGGTATCGGACGCGATCGCCGCTAATACGTCGCCATGACAGACCAACGGGAATACCGGCTGGTCATCACAGAGGAGCGGATCTCCCCAGACCACTCCCTGTCTGCTTCCCCCCTGACCGGCCTGATCCCTGATCATCTGCAGGTAGTGACTGGGGATGTAGAGCCAGGTTCTGCTGAAGTGTCTCTCCTGAACGGGCAGTGCCCGCTCAAATAGATGCGGCAGACCGGTGCCGACATACAGCAGTCGCCCTTGCTCCGTTACAAGCTCGGCCAGGCGAGTCCGCAGCGCCGCCGCTTTCGGATCTGTGTCACTGCTCATCTTCTTGCTCCGGAGACGACTGCCTGTCAGTTGTGGCGCCGATAGTCAGGTAATCGTTGATACGGCGCGCCGATGTCCCGATTATTTTGAGATACGGTTTGACATCGCCGTTATTTTCTTCGACTGATCGGATCAATTCCAATGAACCGAGGATCCCCGACAGCGACGATTTCAGTCTGCTGCGCAACTGGCGGTCGCTTGTATGGATGACGGACCAGCTCGGTGCATCACCCTTCTGCCGTTCGCCGGCGAGTAGCTGCGAGAACAGCAGCGCTGCCTGATGCGCGAATCGCCGATCTGACTGGGAGAAATCGCTCCTCCTATGTGCGAACGATCGTGAACAACTCAGTGTACCCACCACGCCGTCTTTATTGCGAATCGGTACGATCAGCGTGGCACCCGGCGGACAGACCAGCATCGCCTTTGCCTCGGTTTCTTCAACGGCGTGAAGTATTGAATTCGCGCTGAACACCCGGGTCCTGCCGGACCTGATCACGGAGTGATGTACCGGCACGGACGAAAGCAAGACAGACCGGCCCAACGCATCGATCTCAATACGCTCATCCGTCATGGCGAAGAATGTCGTCATGAACGTCGGACTGGCGTCGATTGTCGCTATTCGTACCGTGTCCACGCCAAGTTCTCTGCCGAGCAGCCTGCCCAATTGAGCGGACATGGACTCGACGCTGGCGCAACCCAGAATTTGACCGGCTACGACTGCCAGTTTGCTATCGCGCAGGTTTCGCCGCCTGATCTCTCTTCGTTGGCGAATCAAGACGACAATCTCTGCAATAATGTCTCTCACACGGAGCCAAGAATCAGGTGAGATCTGTTCAACAAGCCTTGAATCCCCTGAAACGAGGGATAGCAGAATGGCTCGGTTCGAGGTTGATCGATAGCAAATTGATACGGCGGACTTCAACGATGGCGGTGTGCTCGACTGCGTAACCTCCGAACCGGCGAGCCGATCAGCAACCTCATCAGGAATCGGCATCCCCTTTTCCGTCAGCAAGGATCCGGCGCGACCGACAGTCAGCCGACTCATCCGACCAGTGGCGTTGTCTATCAGGCAAGTTGTCATCTGATCAAGATCAAACTGCTCACGGAGCGAAATCATCAGGAGGCTTAGAGACCTCGAGAGCGAACCTGATTCGCTCGCAACCTCGAGGAGATTTCTTCGAAGCGTGTTGAAATCACACACCAGCGCGTGCTGAGACAAGATCCGGTCCCGCTCGAGCCTCTGCGCCAATATCTCAGCCACGACAGAGAGGTTGAGGCGGTCATCGGGAGAAAGCGGATGGTTCGAATAGATCTTCAGCAGTTTTGAACTTCTCTCACTCTTGTCCAAAACCAATGTCAACGTGTTGTCGCTATCGCTCGCGCGGGTGCCGCTCGGCGGCCGGCTCGTGATCTCAACACTACCGGACATGGCGGATGAGATATGCCCGAGGGTTGACCGCACAAGCACATCTGTTCTTGGTTCAACCGCGGAGAGTCGCTCAATCGTACGAATAAGTTCCAACCCAGCCATTTTACGATTAGCTTCCCTGCGCACGGTGCGAATGGCCGGCAGATGCGACGCGAGTCCGCTCACCAGCAGACCGGTTCCTGCGGTGATGGCTGACCAGAAAAGCAAACGGTAGAACATCGGCTCCGAAAGAAACGGCACGCGCACCAGCATGTCCGCCTGGTGATAGAGCCGCAGCACGACCGCAAGCGCGAGAAAACCTAAACCTGAAGTGATGAAGTGGTAACCATGTTCATCCAGTTCGATCATGATCTGTCTAAAGCGAATGAGCGCCGCCAAAACAGCGACCAATGTCAGTGGAATACCATAATCAAGAAGCAATTCTGCCAGCATCTCTCAGAACTCCCGTAACCTCTTACCTTTTGACAAATTATCGGCAGATTAGTCAATCTGATTAGACCACCCTCACCCATGCCGCCACTCCCTTGAGTATGGGACTCCCCCCATACTTTTCTCGACTACGTCTGGACTATTCACCGAGGCTGGTTAGCCCGACAACCACTTAGCGCCCCGGCCCGCGGTCGGCATCGAACTTGCCTATCTCCCCGCGCACGATGCAGCGAACTGATATCATTGAGGAGAGGAGACTTGCATGTCCTATCGAACTATTCGCCACTCGTCAATTTCCCTTGCCGCGGTAGCGTGGCTGGCGCTTGCCGGCTGTTCCGACGGCGACATCGTCGGCACGTCGAATGAACCCGCGGTGGACACCCATGCCATTACGTTCTATTTTCCTGTTGAATCCGGCTACACCAGTACCCTTGAGGTTCGGGAATCCGACGGACATACAAGTACTGTTACCTTCAAGGTCGGGGATGAAGTCCCTCTCGGCTCGTCGTCCGCGGTCCAATGGTTCCATCAGGAGGGGTCCGGTTTTGACACCAGCTACATTCGGACCAACGGGACAGCGATCTACCTTTACGAGACGTCCTCCTCGTCGCCTGAGAGAATTCTGCAGGGTCCGTTGGTTCAGGGTTCCTCGTGGACTCGTTATCCGACCGTGGACCCGCCTCAGGACACGACAACAATTGTGACGGGTGAGACCGATTTTGGGGATATTATTGATAAGGACGGCGACAACGGCGGAGGCGGTGGAGCCGCCAAGTCGTTTCCGACCACCGGCAGCAACGAAATGCGGGTGGAACGGGTCGAGACAATTCTGCTCACCAGCGGATCATCTTTCGCCGGTTGTGCTAAAGTTACCAATCAGCTTTCCGATGGTTCTGAGAACCAGTACTGGTTTGCGCCCGGGTATGGTCTGGTGAAATATGTGATCGGCGCGACCGAGAATTATCCGTCGGGGAGACAAACTGGAGAATTGGTCAGCTTCATCAAGTAAGTGAAGCTGATTGCTATTACTAGCAGAGCCGGGTACTATCCCCGGCTTTATTTATTCAGGGAAGCGGCGCGGCTGATCACTCGACCATAATTCTTGAAGTGCTTTTTCGCGACTTGGTCAAGAATCGCGGCCCCTTGGGCGCGCACCAGCGCCGCGCCTGCGGAGTCGACCGGACTGCCTGCCCCTTTGGGGAGCGGGGCGCCGGCGGACTCCGACAGCATCTTCATCTGCCGCACAAACTCCGCCCTGGCCAGGATCGAAGCCGCTCCTACCTGCGGGATCGACTCAGCCCGTACCGTCTGCTCGAGCCTGATCAGACAGCCGCACTCAGTCAGCGCTTTTTCGATCAGTTGCGGCTTGCCAAACTGATCTGAGATCGCCAGGTCCGCATGATGCTGTTCCAACACCGTTTTTATCACCCACGCGTGCCCTTGCGCCAGCAGAACGTTGAGATTTTTGATGCGGGCATACATCAGGTTGTATTCCGCCGGAGAGATGATCCGTATCGCGTGGGGGAAATGCTCGCGGAGCTTCTGGTCGATCTGGAGCAGCTTATTATCGCTGATCAGTTTTGAGTCTCTCACTCCCAGTTCCGCAAGCTGCGGAGCGGCATCATCGGATGCCAAAAGGGCCGCTATGACCAGCGGCCCGAAGAAATCTCCCTTACCGGATTCGTCAACACCTATGACTAACGGCAATCGTGCCTGCCTTATGCCCGCTCGAGATATTCGCCCGAGCGCGTGTCCACTCGGACCATATCCCCTTCTTTAACGAACGGCGGAACTTTGACCATCAATCCCGTGCTCAACTTGGCCGGTTTGGTCACATTGCTCACCGTGTCGCCGCGCACTACCGGCTCCGTGTTGACCACCTGCAGAGTCACTGCCGCCGGCAATTCGACCGAGATCGGCACATTGTCCAGGAACAAGACCTGGTACTCCTGATTCTCGATCAGGTACCACTTCACGTCTCCGAGCGATTCAATCGTGACGGTGATCTGCTCGAACGACTGGACATCCATAAATGACGCCTCTCCGGCGGCTTCGTATAGGTATTGCATGCGACGATTTTCGAGATCTGGGGGCTTGAAAACGTCATTCGACGAAAAGACCTTCTCGATCACCGAGCCGGTCTTGATATGTTTGAGCTTGGTGCGGATGTTCGCTTTGCCGCGACCCATCTTAAAGTGCTGATACTCGACCACATAGAACGGCTGATCGTCAACTATGATCGGCAATCCCCGTCTAAAATCCGAAACCGTGTACATGCATCCTCCTGCAAAAGTGCGGCCAATATAACCAATCATC
>JAMPYH010000016.1 GCA_023700785.1 Candidatus Zixiibacteriota bacterium | reverse complement strand
TTCAATGGATGATGACAGGACAAACTCGGGAGTGGTGGCGACAACGCGAGCCGGGCTCTGGTTGCCGTTGGCGTTGACATTCCCGAGCGCTTCGAACCGCTGCGGGACCACGTTCGCGACCAGTTCGGGAAACCGGGCGATATTCTCGCCGTCGGCGATGGAGAGCCCCAGCGAACGCTGGCTCCCTGATTTCGCCTCGGCGGTCTCGTCGAGCACCTTGGCGTTGACAATGATGTTATTGATCCCGAGGATCGAGATCTGCTCGAGCGCTTCCTCCTTGGCTCCTTCGCCAATGGAGAGCATCGCGATCACCGCCGCGACGCCGAAGATCACGCCGAGCATGGTGAGAGTAGTGCGGAGTTTATGGGCGCCGAGCGATTCGAAAGATACTTTGGCGATCTGACGATAATCCATCAACCGCCCCGTTTACCGCGTCCCGGGCCGGAAGCGGTCTGACCCGGTTCCGCTTCTCGCCCTTTATTCATCTCAGGTTCGGTTGCCTTGTCGCCGGGGAGCTGCGGACCGCCGATCTCGGGATCAACCAGGCAGATCGTCTCATTGCCGGTGAGGCCCGAGATCACTTCGATCTGCATATCGTTCTTTCTCCCCAGTTCGACAGGATGCTTCTTTTTGTTCTCCAGATAAACGACGGTCTTTCCATCCTTCTCGAAGACCGCTTCAAGCGGCACATAGACGATATTTTCGAGCTTGTCCTGGATTATCCGGCAGGACGCGGACATCCCGGGCTTGAACATATCGTCGTGATCGCTTATCGCGACCTCTACATCAAAGACATTGATCTTTGAGTTAAAATCCTTCTTGCGGGCAAGTGTCCCCTTTTTGGTGACCGTGCCGTGATACTCTTTTTCCGGCATCGCGTCAAGACTGACAATCACCTGCTGGCCAGAGTCAACTTTGGCGGCGTCAACTTCGGAAACCGTCGCCTTGACCACCATATCCGTAAGATCCGGAAGATTGATGATCCCCTGCCCCGGCCAGGGCGAATCTCCCTCTTGGACTTTCCCCATCGTGCCGCCCTTCCAGATCTCAAGATAAACCACCATCCCCGGGATCGGGGCTGAGATGGTTGTCTGTTCGAACTCTTTGCGGGCGAGGTTGACCTTGTCTTCAGCTCGCTTCACTTCAAGTTCAGCCTTGGCGACATCCGAGCGGATCTGCTCGAGCTTGGCGTTGAAATTGAGCTTCGCCAGCTCCAACTCAAGTCGTGCTTCTTCTGCGAGTTTGGGAGCGTCGTGCTTTTTCTCGTCGTAATTCCGTTCGGCCTTTTGCAATTCGAGGGTCAGTTGCTTGTCCTGGATCGCGAGTTCCTGACGAGCGCGCTCGAGCGCGGTCTTGTTTATTTTGAGCGTTGACTCATGATCGGTCAGATCGGCTTGTTGCTGAGTAGCGTCGAAGCGGATGATCGGGTCCCCCTGCTGAACCATGGAGCCTTCGGGCGCGAGCCACGTTATCTGGAGACCGCGGATACGGGGAGCGGTGACCGAAAACGCGCGCTTGGCGTCAACCGCGCCGGTCGCGCGCAACGATATCACAAACTCGCCCTTGTTTACTCTGGCTGTTGGAATATCAACGGAAGGAGTGAAGATCGCATCGACGCCGTAGTAGCCTCCCAACAGGACTCCCAGCGCTACGCCGATAAAAAGATACTTTTTCACACAGTTCCCTTCTTACCCACCATTCAGGGGGCGATTCAGAAGCGGGCGCCAGCGCGCCCTCAAGTTCGGCCGTAACACGTTTAGTACGTTTCGCGCCGCAAATGGTTGCAAATCAATCAAGTTTCCACCGGCGATGGGTCCACATCCATTGATCCGGATAGGCGCGAATTCCGGCCTCAAGAAAACCGCGATACTTGACAATCATACTCTCGATATCCTTCTCTTCGTCGCCGGAATCGGGTGGCAAAATCAGGTCACCCGGCATCAGGATATGTCGGTCGAAGCTCTCGCGGCGCAAAAGAACCGGGATCAGCGGGGATTCGGAACGGATAGAGAAAAGCGCCAGCCCTTTGGACCAGGCGGCCGGCCGGCCGAAAAAGTCAAGCACCAGGCTCCCGCCCGGAGCATGCTGGTCTGCCACTAACGCGATCACGTGATTCGCTTTAAGCGCCTTAAAGACGGGCCGTGCGGAAGTCGCCGTGGAGATCACTTCGACTCCGAGAGCTCGCCGGTTCTCTTGAAGTAACCGATCGACCTTGGGATTATGCTGGGTCGCGACGACAAAGTCAGTCGGATACCCGAGTGAGGCGAGCCAGGCGCCGAGGAGCTCCCAGTTGCCGAAATGCGCGGTCAGCAGGATCGCGCCGCGACCATTCGCCATCGCGCGGTCGAAGAGCTCCCGGCCCGGTCCGGTGACCATACGCGCGGCTCGATCTCGCCCCAGTTTCTGCAGACGCGACGACTCGACCAGCGTTTTGCCGACATTCGCAAAGACCTGTCGCGCTATACGGTCGATCCGCTCGCGCGAGAGAGTACTCCCCAGCGCCCGCGTGAGATTATCCACCGCGATCTGCCGGCGAGAGTCAAGCAAATGGTACATTACGTTTCCAAGCGCCGCGCCAAACCGATCGGCCGATCGGTCTGAAAGCGAGTTGGAGATCCTGATCCCGGCAAGGGTCGCCAGATACTCCAGCTCGTGAGCTACCGACGCCACGGTTCGTCGTCCTCGTCCGGGTCAGACTCTTCGGCTTTGCCGGGACCGTACTCGAACTCAGTCGATTCGAGTTTTTCCTGTTCTTCCCACTTACGGTAATACTCCCTCCGGCGGCGGAACTTGATAAAGCCGCCGACAATCACCACAAACGCGAGAAAGATCCATAACCAGATGGTATCCATAAAGAGACTCGTTACATTGTATCGTTTGGCGAGATATTCCTGAAACTCTTTTTCGAACTCAACTTCCAGCGCGCCGGTGGAACGCATCAGCGCGCTGTCCATCGGCTGGCCTGCCGCGAGATTATCCAGCAGTAGATTAAGCGGCCCGGCGCCATATTGGTCAATGAGATATGTTACCGCGAGAAACGACTGGGAATAGGCGACCCCCGCTTTGCCGGCGTTAAACCGATTGACCCGGTCGATCTCCGAGAGCTTCACAAACTGGCGGAAAACCGCCGCTTTGCTCATCGCCAGATTGTCCGTCCAGCCCCACTCGGCGGAAACATACATTGCCATCCCTTCATCGAGCCACCGGGGCGCCTCACGGATCCCCATGCGATCAGCCAGCACAAGGTGCGAATACTCGTGAGCCACCAACTCGGGCAAAGACCTCTGCAAAGGGAAACGATCAGGCGACTTGATGACAATTCGTTGCCGCGACGGTATCGCCGCGGCGGCTCCCCAGTCCGGAAACTTCCCGCCAATGAGTTCAGTAAACCTATCAAGATCACCCACGACGTACAGGTCTGGCTTGTAAGTAAGTTTCCAATGGATCAATTCCGACAGTCGCGCCTGAGCTCGACTCAGAGCGCTGTCAACGGTTGGCAGATAGGTTTGATTGTCGAGATAGAGTCTGGCCAGAGGATGTTCCGACGGAGCCGGTTGCGCCATTCCCCAATGTTCGCATAGGACAAGGCAGATAAGTAAGATCAGCGCGCGATAGCTATTCCGGACTGTTCGCATAACCCTATAATAGACATTTATCTGGCATCCACAAGCCCCGTTCCGGGGACTATCCAGCCTACTATCATGTGAATTATTTCTCAATACCGGGTTGACTTTCGCTCCCCCCGCCTGTACTTTGCTGGACAAATGTAATCTTCTATTGAGGAGCGACGCTGTGGATATATTCGATTACGCGATGAAGATGGAGATGGATGGCCGCCTGTTTTATGTGGAGCATGCCAACAAGGCAGACTCGCCGGAGCTGAAAAAGATCCTGCTGGAGTTGGCCGACGACGAGCAAAAGCATTACAACATATTCAAGGCTCTGCGCGATGGTCACGCCACCGAATATAAGGAAGCGGAGAAGACCACGATCCTGACTACCGTCAAGAATGTCTTTGAGGCGCTCCGCGCCGATCAACGCGACTATGCGTTTCCCCCGGACGCAAAACTGATCTGGCAGCAAGCCCAGGAAGTTGAGAAGAAGTCAGAGGCTTTCTATCGCGAAAAAGCCAAAGAGGTAGGCAAACCAGATCAAGCCAGGATCCTGAACAACATCGCCGATGAAGAGCATCGCCACTGGGTGACGATGCAAAATATCATCCAGTTCCTGGATCGCCCGAAATCATGGCTGGAAAACGCCGAGTGGGTCAACCTCGAAGATTATTGATCATCCGTTTGAGGTAACGCGAAAACGGCGGAGTGATTACTCCGCCGTTTTCATTTGGCGTCAGTGTCCGGTTCTTAGTGCGCGTGGCCGTGCGCGCCAAAGTAGGCTGTCTTGAACTTTTCGGCCAATCCGGTGATCTTGGCAGCGTTGGCCGGATCGGTGGTCTGTTTCGTCTTGACCGCGGCGGCGATCATTTGATGCAGCAAGGTCAGCTTGGTCTGGTACGCGGCAAACGACGTATCGGCCGGCTCCACCGCCTTGACTCTCTGCGCCAGGAAGTACTGACTGCAGATATCAATGATCTTCTGCGCGTGCTCATCTTTGGTATTCACCCAGCGGACGATCTGGTTGTAATTCGGCTCGGCCGCTTTGGAGAGCGTCGCTATTTCGGCCATTGCCTTCTCGATCGTCTTTACATCTTCGGCGATCATCACAAATCGCGTGGAGTCGTCGAAGATACCGCAGGGGACTTCACAATGCGCGGACAAGCTGGACGGTAGCCACGCCAATCCAAGCGCGACAATCATCAATGCCATCACTGAAACCTTCTTCATATTCCATTTCTCCTTCTCGAATGCTACCGGCTTAAACAGCCGTGGCTGCCAAGAGGTTCACGAGATCCTTCGGGAAATCTATTCAACCAACCTATTCTTTGGCGCTGGGACATAGTGTGTTGACGATACACGTGGAGCAGAGTGGAACTCGCGCCTTGCATGTCGCGCGACCGTGAAAGATCAACAGGTGATTGGTCGCGATCCAGTCCTTTCGCTGAATGATCCCTACCAGATCCCTTTCGACCCTGACTGGATCTTGGTACCTGGTGAACCCGAGCCGCTGACTGACCCGATTGACATGCGTATCCACCGCGATCCCTTCGGCGATGCCGAACCCCTCCCCCAGCACGACCAGCGCCGTCTTGCGGCCGACGCCCCGGAGAAGCATTAGGTCTTCGACCGTTGAAGGAACTTCGCCACCGAATTGGTCACGGATCATCCGGGCGGTCTCTTTGATCGCCTTCGCTTTGCTGTTCGCCAGACCGACCGGCTTGAGTATCGCCGACAATTCACTCAAGTCCGCCGACGCGAGCGATCCCTGAGTTGGGAACCGACCAAACAATCGGGGTGTGACCGCGTTGACGGAGCTGTCGGTCGCCTGCGCGGAGAGAATGACCGCGATCAAAAGTTCAAACTTGGACCGGTAGGTCAGGACAGTGCGAGGTTTGGGATAGAGTCTTCGCAGCTCGCGGATGATCCTGACCGCGCGAGCACGTTTGGCGTCGAGCGATTCACGCGCCATTACTGAGCCTCACAGGCGAGGATTACCACCCTATCGATGTCCGCAAGGTCCTTGAGGACCGTTATCTCTGAATACCGTGAATCAGCA
This sequence comes from Candidatus Zixiibacteriota bacterium, assembly GCA_023700785.1. Classification (GTDB taxonomy): domain Bacteria; phylum Zixibacteria; class MSB-5A5; order GN15; family FEB-12; genus FEB-12. The sequence continues at coordinate 11,038 of JAMPYH010000016.1, read as the reverse complement.
GTGACCAGCCTGGTCACTTTGTCAGATTGGTCATACCCGATCTCAAACATGATCCGCCCGCCCGGCATGAGGTAATTTGGGGCATGCTTGACGATCTCAATGATATGATCCATCCCCTCCTCGCCCGAAGTGAGCGAAACCTTCGGATCGGCAAGTACTTCGGGAGGAAGTCCGGCGTAATCTCCTTCGGAAATATACGGCGGATTGGAGAGGATCAGGTCGAAGCGCTCGTCATTACCGAGCGCCGTGAACAGATCGGACTCTCGGAACTCAAATCGGTCTCGCACGCCAAGCATGGTCGCGTTTTCGATCGCCACGGCGATCGCGTCGGGTGAGATATCCAGCGCCACCAAGGTCGCGCCGGGGATCTCAAGCGCTGCGGTGATCGAGATAACTCCTGATCCAACCCCGATATCGAGAATACGGGGTGATGCCAATCTCTGCCTCTTCACAAAGGCTACCGCCGCCTCGCAAAGGAGTTCAGTTTCCGGCGCTGGAACCATTACGGCCGGTGATACTTTGAACTTACGGCCATAAAACCAGTACTCGCCCAGGATCAGTTGCAACGGATAGCGCGTAACACGCCGCTCGATAATGGCATCGACCCGATCACGTACATCAGGCGTCAGCCGCTCCGCGCCATGCAGCACCAGTTCCATGCGACCGACATTGAGCACGTGACAAAGGATCAGCTCTACCTCCGCTTCAGCCTGCTCAATTCCGGCCGCCTCAAGGATACGGGTCTTTTCGTTGATGTACGGGGCGAGCGAAGGACTCATCGAATTACTTTCCGCGGTGCATAAGAATCCTTGAGCTCTGATACGGTATGGCGGCTGGTCAGCCAGCCGATCAAGTAAACAAGGGCCCAGAACCCGATAAACGTATAACAAACGGAATACGTGACCAGCCTGCTGAATTGAATAGAGTGAGGGATCAGATAAATGAGCAGCATGACTATCAGCGCACCCAGTCCGAACCAGCCGATCGCTTTTGTCCGGAAGATGTCTCGCCCACACTTTTTGTCGGAAAGTGTGCCAAGTCCGATCACGGTCGCGAATATCAGATAGACAAAGAGCAGCTGAGTTTTGTTGTCGGTGGCATCGGTGCCAAACGGCACTCCTTCCCATATTCCGCCAAACGCGTACCAGTTCATGGCAAAACCGAGCGGATAGCCGCCGATCAAGGTCATTACCACCGCGGCGAGAAGATATTGGAGCATCGTCTTTGCCGAGGCAGTTCCACGGATCACCGAAAGAGAATGCAGCGACGCCATCGCCACGCAATAGACGGTCGCGAACATGAACGCGATATGCGAGATCAGGATCGTTGGCGGCACCTCGCCAAAGTACTTCACGAAGAACGGTTTGCCATTCGAGCCGGTGAATGTCGCCTTCGCTTCGCCATCGCGATCCGCTATCTCAATGAAATACTGGATCCTCCCGCCGCGCGCACCGGTTGAAAGCTCCGCGAAGTAGGCGCCGGTAGTCGAGTCCGCCTGGATCATGGGAAATGACCGGTAGGTCGCGATATCCCCGAGATCCTGCTGTTCTGACCGGGCGTACCGAAGTATCGGCCTGGCTTTGACCAGATCGCCGGTGATGGTGACATCGAGCCGCACTTTGCTGTTCTCGGCGAACTTCGGCACCGTAGTCATGCTCAAGGTGTAGCCGTTCTCGCTGTATGAAACGAACTCAGGCTTGCCGCGCGACGCGCGCGAGGCGATCACCAGCAACGCCGCGGTCAGGAGAATCGCCGCGATCAGTCGGAAAAACTTCACAGTTGTCTGCTCCCGGTTAGACTGCCGCTTCGGCGCGAAGTCGCTCTTCCTGGTCGTGCTGGCGAAGCGGCTCGATCAGGGGATCGACATTCCCTTCAAGAATATCCGGCAGGGCGTATATGGTCAGGTTGATGCGATGGTCGGTCACTCGCGATTGCGGGAAATTGTAAGTTCGGATCTTGGCGGATCGGTCGCCGGTCGAAACCATCGACTTACGCTCGGCGGCGAGTTTCGCCTGGCGCTCGGCGATCATCCGGTCATACAATCGGGCACGGAGCACTTTGAGCGCTTTCTGCTTGTTTTTGAGCTGCGACTTTTCGTCCTGGCAGGTCACCACCATGCCGCTCGGTAAATGCGTGATGCGGACCGCGGAGTCGGTGGTATTCACCGACTGACCGCCCGGCCCGGATGAACGATAGACATCAACCTTGATCTCGTTTTCCTTGATCTCAATGTCGATCTCCTCCGCTTCAGGGAAAACAGCTACGGTTATCGCCGACGTATGGATCCGCCCCTGTGTTTCGGTCGCCGGTACGCGCTGGACGCGATGCACCCCCGATTCGTACTTCATCGCGCCGTAGGCTCCTTCGCCGTCGAGCGAAAATATGATCTCTTTGAGCCCGCCCATGCCGGACGGGCTGGAACTGAGGATCTCCAGTTTCCACCGCTTCGTTTCCGCGTAGCGTTGATACATCCGGTAGATATCGCCGGCGAACAGGCCGGCTTCATCACCGCCGGTCCCGGCGCGGATCTCAACGACCGCCGATTTGTCATCCTCGGGATCTTTGGGAAGCAACTTGAAGCGGAACTCCTTTTCAGCGTCATCAAACTGCGCTTCGAAAGCTTCAAGCTCTTCAGTGGCCAAAGCAACCATCTCGGGATCTTCTGTGGAGGCGATGATCTCGCGAGCATCGTCGATCCCCTTGGCGATCCGGCGGTAGCGCCGCCCGGATTCAAGCGTATCGGCAAGCTGGCGGCGTTCGCGATTCAGCGCGATAAATCGTTTCTGGTCGGAGACCACCGTCGGGTCCGAGAGGGATTCATCAAGCGCGGCCAGCCGCTGTTCCAGTCGTTCAACTATTTCAAGCATGGTAATTCTTCTTCAGGGTTGAATGTAAAACGGTTCTCGCCTGTTCGGCAAGTTGAGAAAACGGAGTGGGCGTAGCTAGGAGAGGGCGGTCACTTTGGAGGTGACGCGGGACTCGGTTGTGCCGATGGACGCTTCAAGCGCGGCAATGGCCACCTCGAGCTGATCGATCGTCGGCTCCTTGGTCGTGATCTTCTGGAGCCACAGACCCGGCTTGATCAGAATGCGGGTAAACGTGTTTTCGCGCGTTTTGCCGGAGAGCTTGAGTAGTTCATACGATGTGCCGGCCACCAATGGAAGCAGGGCGAAATGGATGCCGAAGCGGGTTAACAGCGCCGGCGGATGGCCCGTCACTACCGCGTAGATGGTATCCGAGATCGCGTACACCGCGATGGCGAGCAGAGCGACAATGAGAATAAACGAGGTTCCACAGCGCGGGTGAAACCGGGTATGGCAGGCAGCGCGCTCGGGAAGCATCTCGTCCCCCATCTCATACGCGTAGATCGATTTGTGCTCGGCGCCGTGATATTGGAAAATGCGATAGAAATCCTTGAAAAACGTCAACACCCAGACATAGACCACAAAAATGGTAAGCCGCACCGCGCCGGCCATCAGGTTGAAACCGAGCGCGTCCTTGTCTATGCCGATAAAATTGGCGATGGCGAGCGGGAGAAAAAAGAAGAAGAAAATGCCGACTGCCATGGCGAAAACCGCGCTACCGGCGAGATAGAGCGAGTTGGCCTTCTTCGGGCCCCCCTCAAGCGTCTTCCCTTTCTCGGCTGCTTCCTGCTTCTCCAGTTCATGCATCGCGATCTCGGCGGAGAAGTTCAGGGTGCGAATGCCAAGGATCATCATCTCGACAAAGGCGACCGCGCCTCGAAGGATCGGCGTGTTTAACAGCTTGTGGCGCGACGCCAGCGACCGGTAGTCCTCGGTCTTCACAATGATCTCGCCGCTGGGGACCCGAACCGCGGTGGCGACACGGTCCTTTGACCGCATCATCACTCCCTCTATAACCGCTTGTCCACCTATGTTCAGATCGGGCACGAACTATCCTTCAGCGCGAATGCGATGTTTGATGTCTGTGGGTTTCCGTCGAATGACGGTTTAACGAATAACAATACGTCGCCACCAGGCTCCCCGATGGCGACAAAATGTTCGGACTACTTTTTCTCGGCGGTCTGGCCGTATTTCCGGCGGAACCGTTCGACACGACCGGCAGTGTCAACCAGCTTCTGCTTCCCCGTAAAATACGGATGACAGTTGGAGCAGATCTCAACCGCGATCTGCTTGCGGGTCGAGCGGGTCTTGTACTGGGCGCCACAGGCACAGGTGATGGTCACCTCGTGGTACTGCGGATGGATGCCTGCTTTCACGTTGAATCCCTTTATGGCTTCTGATTTTACGTTCTTACTAACCTAAAACAACAATCGGCGGTTCCAGGTTGCCCTTCCGCCATAGCCTGTAAATATAGCAACGCCCGGCGATTTGGCAAGGCGAAGTTACCCCACCTGCGGCAGGCGCTCAAGCCTAAACGAATTGACTGTTATTAAGTGATTGTCTTGCAGTATCTTACGCCTATACGCGCGGTATCAGCACGACCGACCAATAGTAGTTCTTATAAATGAGTGACCGGAGGTCGAACGAAGGCTCGAAGATTGCCCGGAGCTTGGACTCCTCGAAATAGTTCTTCAGGATGACATGTTGCTCGCCATTTTCCAGGTATCGCCGCTTGAAGCTGTTGCCGTATTCGTCCTGCCGGACAAACTCATGCATCGTCCCTTCGGCGGGCGGGTTATTGTCGATCAGCCAGATCATCCCGCCCGACTTGAGCGGTTTCATGATAATATCAAAGAATGTCTGATACTCCTGCCTTGGCTGGTGTGAAAACCAAAATCCGACCGCGACGACATCGAATGCCGCGTCTGGGAACTGATGGGTGAACATGTCAGCCACTAACAGCTCGACCGGGCCGACAAACGGCTTTTTGCGTGTCTCGGCTACCATTTCGGGCCAGACGTCAGAGGCGGTGACATGCGCGGCGGTATCCGACATTACCTTGGTCCAGTAACCGGTGCCGCAGGCCAGCTCGAGCACATTCTTACCGGCGACAAGCGCGCGCAGCCGGTCGGCTTCGTCGTCGATCTCCTGGCGCCGTTCCGGTATCTCCCGGAAGTAGATCTTCTCGTACTCGGTCGCGCGAAGGCGATAGTAGTCTTTGGTAGGCTTATCTGACATCCGACTCCTCCAATGCGACGGCTATCTTTTTCCCCAGTTCGCGAGCCTCCTGCATGATCGCGGCGTTTTCCCGCGCTGAACCCGCCCGCACATCTTCATGCGACCAGGCAAGCATCCCCTGACTGGCGACCTCGATCCACTTGAAAAATCCCACGACCGTGCGACGCGCTCCCTCGAACCACCCTGATTCTCCGCCGACAAAGACGATTCCGCCGGGCCGCTTGCGGCGTGGGAGTAGTTTCAAAAAACTATGTTCCGGGTCAATGTTGTCAAAATCGTACGGTCGAAAACAGTTGCATCGGTCGATAAATGCCTTTGCCTGCGCCGAAACGGAATCAAAATAGATCGGCGAACCAAAGATCAACGCGTCGCACTCGACAATCTGCCTGTATTCATTGTCTATTTCATGAAAGAAACAGAACTCCGGTGTCGGCGCTTTGCCGCAGGCCTGGCACGGGATAAACTTCAGCTGGGCGACTTTCACTAATATCCGCTCAACGGGCATGCCGAGCTCCTGCTCGCATCCGTCGGCCACCGCGTTCATCAGGATGTCCGTCGATGATCCTTCTGTCGGAGAGCCGGAGATAAGCAGCAGTTTACGCAAGATCGGCTCCTTCCATCGACTCAAGGCGCGCCATCATTTCTATCAACTGATTTTCGATCTCCCCTTTGCGATATGACGCCGACTGCAGTGCCTCCCAATCGTGCCGCGGGATATTGAGCGAGATATCCGCCTCAAGTCGGGACAACTCTCTTTCCAGATCGGCGATCTTGGAGCGGGTCGATTGGATCTCCCGCTTGTGTTTGGATCTTTTGCGCGACTGTTCCTTGAAATCAAGGTAGTTCTGCTTGCCCGCCGGTTCTTTGCCTTTAGCGGACTGTGCCGGAGCGACGGGAACGGATTTGTCTCTAAAGTAGCTGTAATTGCCGTTGTATGTTCGGACCTGTCCGCGGTCGATATGCAGGATGCGATTGACCACGGCATCCAGGAAATAACGATCGTGCGAGACGATCAGTAACGTCCCCTCGTAATCCCGCAATGCTTCTTCGAGCGCCTCACGCGCGTCGATATCGAGGTGGTTGGTCGGCTCATCGAGAATGATGAAGTTCGCCGGATAGTACAACAACCGCGCGAGACAGAGTTTGGTCTTCTCACCGCCGGAGAGCGCGGCGGTCGCTTTAAGCGATGCTTCGCCGGTAAAACCAAAGCGCGCCAGGAACGACTTGATCTTGTTTACGTCGGCGGTCGGGTCAAGCTCCCAGAGATTGTCGACCACAGTCGCCGAGAGATTCAGGTCGGAGAGTTCCTGGTCAAAATAGGCGACATCAACATTGCTCCCCAGACGCAGCGAGCCCTCGATGGGCGCCAGTTCCCCCAGCAACGCTTTAAGTATGGTTGATTTCCCTGAGCCGTTCCGTCCGATCAGCCCGACCTTGTCGCCTCGATAGAGGTCGAACGCGACATGCTGAACCACCGGGAAACCGTCGTAGCCAAGCGCCAGATCCTCGACCGCCAGAACATGATTAAACGACCGACCCGATGATTCCACGCGGATCAACGGACCTTTCCCTTCACCTTTTGGCGGAGGTATCCGTTCGATGCGGGCGAGATATTTGAGCTTAGATTGCGCCTGGCGCGTCTTCTGTCCCGCCATATTGCGGCGGACAAAATCCTCGAGCCGCTTGATCTCTTCCTGCTGGTGACGGTAGCGATGTTCATGCAATCGCTTCCGTTCGTCGCGATCGACCACGTATGTGTCAAAGCCGCCGTGATAGACATCGATCTTGCCGAAGCCGATCTCCCAGACCTGGTCAACGGTGTTATTGAGGAACGCGCGATCATGCGACACCAATAAGTAAGCGGCATTGAGCTGACGGAGATACCCCTCCAGCCACATGGTTGATTCGATATCCAGGTGGTTGGTCGGTTCGTCGAGGAGTAGCAGGTTCCCTTTTCCCGCGAGTAGTCTTGCCAGACCGGCGCGATTCTTTTCGCCTCCGGAAAGATGAGCCAGCGGATCCTGGTGTCTCCCGATCGGAAAGCCCAGCCCAAGCAAGATCGTGCTGATCTCATTCTCAAACGTATGACCGTTCTGAGTCTCAAAACGCTGCTGGAGCGTGCCAAGCATCTGTAACGACTCCTCGTCGTGCGGCCGCGCTTCGAGGTGATGCTCCAGTCGAATGATCTCCGCCCTGAGATCAAGAAGGTCCTGGCGCGCCGCCGCGACAAAATCGAACAGCGGCTGGTCCAGATATTCATCCTTCTCCTGCTCGACATACTCTATCAGGCAGGCTTTCGCGCGCGTGATCGTGCCGCTGTCCGGCTCCTGTTTTCCGGCAAGCATCTCGAGTAGGGTGGTTTTCCCGATGCCGTTTTTTCCGACTAATCCGATCCGGTCGAAATCCTGTATCGAGAACGAAACATCATCGAGGATGATCTGGGAGTTGAACTTGCGGGAAATATGTTCGGCGGCGATCAGTGTCATTGATCATTCCTCCGGTTCTGCCGACCGTGCCAGGAGCATTTCGACAGCGAGCAGGATCGCCGCCAGCCACGCGAAGAGATGCCAGAGTTCCCGGCCGAAGCGAAGGTTCGCCAGCGCTGCGCCGATCGGCTCGCCCATCGGGAGTTCCTTGTATTCTTTGGCGCCCAACGAAGCCGCGAATTGATCCGGATCGGCCTGCGCCAGATCCCCCTCTTTCGGCGGTAAATTCACCGCGAACCGATCCAATTCCCTGCCAAGATACTTGAGCGAGTAGATTCCGGTGAGTTCCACCGGCCGCGCGTTCACCACCAGTGATCCCTGTGACTCCTCCGGAGGGAGAATATACTCCGCGCTGTCCGGTGCGATCAGATTCAGGGAGTATTCAACCGCGCCACGGGTCGGAAGCGAGCGCGTGATCGCGTCGCCGGTGAACAGGCGTGTATCCAGAGACGATAGGTTGGCCGCCAAATACTCCGCGATCCGGGATATCATCGGCACAAAAAACGCGTGACCCGGAAGATCCGTGTATTCCGGCGAGATCGGGCCGGTGCAAGTCAGCACTTTCCCGTCCCCGTATTTGCTTTCGACCAACGCCGGCCTGTCGCCCGAGAACAGCATCAGCGAACGGGTATCCGCGGTCGCCCTGAGAGTCGGGAGCGCGTAGAACTTTATCTCCGGCGGCTTGGACGACTCAATCCCGAAGATCGAAAAGATCGGATGCTGCAGGTCGATCGACTGGAGCGAGTAATATCCGGCGCGGCTGAAACTCTGGGGTACCGGAGCGTCATAGCTGATCCCCGTGACCGCGGACCAGTTGGCGTTGAAATCACTGATGTCGGTCGAAGCACCGTAGGTAATAAAGATCGCTCTCCCCGCTTGTACGTAGGCGCGGAGTCGCTCCACATAGGCAGGCTCAAGTCGTGGCGCGCCGGCCAGCACGACCACGTCGTATCCGAAAAAGTCGATGCCGCTCAATTGATCAGGTGTGGCCGTCTTGATCGACCAGGCTTGGGTCAACTCGGTTGACGGCATGAGCGCCAATTCTATAAACCTGGCCGACTGGTCGCCGTCGATGATCAGCAGGTTGAATCGCTCCGGAATATGAAAGCTGAAGTAATAGCGATTATCCGCGAGGAACTTGTCATCGCTCAGCTCCACATACCCGGCATGAAACCCGGTGCCGGCAACGGAGTGCGCGAAGCGGACCGAACCGTCGCTTCCAGCCGCGACACGCGCTTCGGCCTGAGTTACTCGCTTACCGTCAAGGAAAAGTGACGCGATGAGGTCGTCGCGCGGTTCGTCCGAGTAATTCTTGATGCTGGCGATGAGATTAAAGTCCAGCCCCGGTTGTATTAACTGGCCGCCAAAATCTATGCCGGTGATACCGACGTTATCGACCTGCTCCAAGGGCAGGTCGAGCAGGTACACGCGCGCGTCGCTCTCGGCGAGGAGATCTTCCGCCGGAAGCGAGTTTCGCTGGCGGTCACCGACGACATAGATCTCCTTGTTGACATTCTGCGCGGTTTTCAGCCGATCGTTGGCCGCCGACAACGCGCTTTGCAGATCCGCCTGGCCATATCCGGGTCTGGCCGACTCAAGCCGCTCCAGCGCCGCGGCCGCCGAGCCGAATGTCGGCGCGAGCTCATCTGTCGCGGATCGATACAGCGGGATCAGCATCACCTGATCGGCCTGTCCAAACGTGTTCAGCAGTTCCTCGGCCCTCTTTTTCGCTATGTCGAACAGATTGCCATCCGCGACATAACGATTCATCGACGCTGAGTTATCAAACAGAACCACTGCCGACACCGATGCGTGCGCGCCGACCACTCCCGTTCGACTGGTAGGACGGGCGAACGCGATGACGATCGAGAGAATGATCAGCATGCGGAGAATGAGCAGAATGATCTGACGAACTTTGAGCTTTCGCACCTGGCGGCGTTGCATCGATTTCAGGTGCTTCAGCGAGGAGAACTCCATCACTTTGACCCGGCGGCGCGAGAACAGATGAATGATAAGCGGGATCAGCGCGGCGGCCGCCGCGAAGAGGGCTGTCGCATTCAGAAAACTGAACATGCGTTACTGCCTGTAGGGTCGTGACATCAGGCGCCTGGCTTCCGCCTGATGATATTTGGCGGCAGGGAGCTCAAGTACTTTCGCGTAGTATTCCTTGGCGACCTCCCGCTCTTTTCGCAGGTCGGCCAGCTTGCCAAGCCAGAGGTAGCCGAGACCCTGGTAGAACGGGCGAGTCTCAAGAAAGATGGCGGAGATGATCTGGTCGTTGGCGTTGCTGGTATCATCCTTGCCGAGCATCGCTATCCCGGTCCAGAGATATACGGTCGGTGTCGTTGTCGCCGATTTGCTGGTTTGGTTGAGCACCGAAAGCATCTCATTGGCGTAGGTCACCGCCTGGTGTTTGTCCTGTTCGTCATTCGATGGCATCAGCACCGACATCAGCATCGCGCGCGGCTCCAGGAACGGTACTCCCTCACGCCGATCCGTGACAACATCGGTGAGTAATTTTCGGCAGGTCACGGTATCCCCATTGATGAGATAACTCAGCGCGAGGTTGAATGTCACCATTGGATTCGTCACGGTATCCATCTTTTGCGCGGCAAGCAAAGTCCGCTGACCATCGTCGAACCTCCCGGCCATCAACTGATAGGCGCCAAGTGTCATCCTGAAGATCTGCCTTGTGCTGTCAAAGCGTACCAGCCGTTGCTGCCACTCGATCGCCTGGTCGTAGCGCCCCTGGAAGAAGCAGATCTGCGCCAGTTCGGCGATCACACTGATCGAGTCATTTCGGTCTTTCAACCGGGATAGCTGATCGGCGCGAAGCCGCTCGACCTGCTTGTAATCGAACATCGCTTCCGCCTGCGCGGCGTACTGCGCGATCTGTTCCGGCCGAAATTCTACCGTATCGACATAATGCAGCCATTGCTTCTCAAGTTGACCGATCGACGTCCCATACGCCTGTTCGATCGCGGGAAGCAGATTCAGATCATCCGCCGCGCGGTACAACTTGAGGAACCGATCGGCCTTATATTGGTCGATCAGGAATCGGACAAAAGAGGCGGACATCCGGTCGGCAATGTACGGTTCGGTGGTCAGATATGTGCGGGTGGACATCAGCGACGCCAACGGCACTGCTCGCTTCTGCGCGACTATCTCTTTCATGTCGAAATTCGCGATCGAGAGATACCCGGCAAATCCCTCCATCAGGAACTGCGGCGCGTAACCGTAGTGCCTCGCCAGCGACGCGTACTGGAGCAGATACGGATCCGCGGCGTTGTAACTCGTGGAGTACAGCGCGAACGCGGTGTTGCGGGTCGGGTCCACCATCATCCCAAAGCGATCATCCCAGATCACCGAATAGATCGGGCACGGACAGAGATAGAGCAGGTACTTCCCGGGGAGATTAAACTTGTTGATCTCCGCGAACTGGCGGTAGCG
>JAMPYH010000292.1 GCA_023700785.1 Candidatus Zixiibacteriota bacterium | reverse complement strand
GCCGATCGATTGCCATGCAGGATGGCGTTGTTGACCAACTCCGAGACGGAAATGGCGATATCCGCGATCACCGATTCCTGGGCGCCATAGCCGCGGAGGGTCGCCTCAATAAAGAGGTCAACATCGGCCAGATGCTCGGTGCTCGATGGAACGACGATCGTATCGCCTGAAATGACTGGTTTGTCCATGCTGTGCCGGCTCCAAAAAAACAGGCAGACCTGGGTGTGCCTACCTGCTTCGTATGGTGAATGTTACTTTTTCCCGCGTTGTTTACTTGAACGTTTTGATCGCTTCATCGACCGTATCGTATGCCTCGAACACCGAGACCAGTTTGGTGATCGTCAGCAGCGACTGGATCTTGTCGGTCACGTTGGCCAGCTTGAGCATGCCATCGTTGTTGCGAAGCGTCGTGTACCCGGAGATCAGGATGCCGAGGCCGGTCGAGTTCATCCAGTCGACCTGCGAGAGATCGACCACGACCCGCTTCATATCCTGTTTTATGTACTCGTACAGCTTGTCATGAAGCAGGCTGGCGTCCGGCCCCCCCATGATCTTTCCTTTTGGCTCAAGAATCACCACGCCGTCCTGTACACGGTCGGTCAATTTCATGGTATCAATCTCCGATGCTGTGACATCATCATTTACGCATTACAGTGGAACCGGTTTCCCCGTGCTCCATGGACCATCCCCGCCCACATGGGCTAAGTCTTTAATTAGCTTGTCATTGGCCGGCAAGTCAAGGGGAAAGATAGAACTGTCAGGAGAGCAGCTTCAGGAAGGAATCTTCATCCAGCACCGATACTCCCAATGACCTGGCATTCTCCAGCTTCGAGCCGGCATCCGCGCCGCACAGGAGGTAATCGGTCTTCTTGGAGACAGAGCCAGCGACTTTACCGCCATTCTCTTCTATCAGCCGCTTAAACTCGTCACGAGGCTTTGAGAGTGTTCCGGTGATAACAAATGTTTTTCCGGCAAAGCGAGTTGAACGGGCGCGCTGGTGATGCGGCGGAAATTGGACGCCACCTCTCGCCATCTTCTCCAGCATCTCCTGATTCTTTCGGTTCCGGAAGAACTCATAGATATTGGCGGCTATGATCGGTCCGACGCCCTCGACATGCAGCAGCTCCTCGAGCGTGGCAGAGCGCAATGATCCAATTGTCCCGAAAGCCGTAGCCAGCAGTTTAGCCACGGTTTCACCTACGCCGATTATTCCAAGCGCGAAAATGACCCGAGGAAGGGGAGTAGAGCGAGAACGTTCGATGGCCGCCAGTAGATTGTCCGCCTTCTTATCTCCAAAGAGATCAAGTGTCAGCAATTGTTCTTTGGTCAGGAAGAAAATATCCGCTGGGTTCTTCACCAAGCCGTCAGCGATCATTTGACGGGCAAACTTCTCGCCGAGACCCTCGATATCGAATCCGCCTTTGGAGGCGAAGTGTGTCAAATGCCCCTCAAGCTGGGCGGGGCACCCAACATTGACACAGCGATAAGCCGCCTCTCCCTCGGGGCGGACAATCGGCGAGTTGCACGACGGGCAGTTCTCTGGAAAGACGACCGCTTCGGCTCGTTTTGGCCGTTTATCGGCCACGACGTCGATCACTTCCGGGATCACATCGCCCGCCCTCCGAATACGAACCGTGTCGCCGATCCGTATATCGAGCCGCTCCAGTTCATCTTCGTTGTGCAAGGAGGCGTTGGCTACCATCACTCCCGAAACACGCACCGGTTTCAGCTGCGCGACCGGCGTCACTACGCCGGTACGTCCGACCGAAAAGAGGACACTTTGAAGAGTGGTCTCGGCGACCTCGGCGGTGAATTTCCATGCGACCGCCCATCTTGGCGCGCGCGAAACCTGGCCGAGGGTTTGTTGTTGGGCGAAACTGTTTACCTTGACCACCATGCCGTCGATATCATAGTCAAGCGTTGGCCTGATCCGTTCAAGTTGCGCGAATTGTGCCGCTACCTTATCCGCGCCCACGGCCGTCGCGATATGGTCGTTAATGGTGAAGCCTTCCGATTTTAGAAGCCGCATCACCGATGACTGATCCGGTAACCCGGTGAGGCTTGTTTCCGAGATCCCGTACGCAAAAAACAATAGTGGCCGTGAGGCGGTGATCCTGGGATCAAGTTGTCGTAAAGACCCCGCGGCGCCATTGCGCGGGTTCGCCAGCGGCGCGATCCCCTGCTCTTCGAGCCGCAGATTGAGCTTCTCCCATGCCGATCGCCGCATGATCACTTCGCCACGCACTTCAATGAGTGGATACGACTTGGCAACTTGAGGAGAGAGGCGGAGGGGGATGTTCCTTATAGTCCGTAGGTTCGGGGTGATCCCCTCACCGACCGATCCATCGCCACGGGTCGCGCCGGTCGTCAGCATGCCGTCCTGATAGACCAACTCGACCGCCAAACCATCCAGCTTCGGCTCGGTCGCGTATTCTATCTCGCTTCTGGACTCCAGCCCCTCGCGAACGCGGCGGTCGAAATCAACAAACTCCTCCATCGAGGTTACTTTCTGCAGGGACAACATCTGTATGCGGTGCGGAACCGCCGGGAACTTCTTGGACGGCGTCGCGCCAATGCGCTGCGACGGAGAATCGAGCGTGACCAGATCGGGGAACTGTTGTTCGATCTCTATCAGACGATCGAACAGCCGGTCAAACGCTTCGTCGGAGATGGCCGGAGAGTCCAGCACGTAGTAACTGTAATTGTGCGCCTCGATCTCCTGCTTGAGCCGGTCGTACTCCGAGAGTATCGCTTTTGAAGGGGGCATGTGGCTAATTAACGGAGCGGGGAGCGAGCTTGTCAATCACAAGGATTGATGTCAAACTTGCGGTCGGACGCGTTATCCGGCCGATTCGCCTTCCTGAACGCGGCGATATCCTGCCCGGCCAGATCATCTTTGATATCGGTAATTATAATTCGTGCCAGACAGGAGTCTTCGGTTGTCTGGACAATGACAGTATCCGCTATCGCGTAGGAGTGGCTGATCGGCCGGTCGCCGAACCGGATGCACAGGGTGGTCCTGTCCCGACTTGTTGACAGCGAGGGGGGCGGAATTTGGGAACGGAAGTCCAGCCAGCGTATGTCGGCATACCCCAGGCTGGTTGGGACGGTCAACTGCTCGTCAACCTGCCAGGTGTGCCTGCCGGCGCAGACTTCGATAAACAGCAATCGTCCGGCACGGTCAAAATCCAGCCGAAGATCGGGCGCCTCAAGGTATGAAAAGAATCGAGAATCGGTGGACGGACGGGCGATCTGGACATAGAGCGCGGACTCTTCCAGTTGATAAAAACCCCGGCCAGAAACAAAAAGCTCGGCCGGGGCGGTGATTCTCAATTTCACGCTGGTCTGGGACATCTACTTGATCTCTTTGAGCCGCTCCTTGGACTGCTCAGCTTCGAGCGTATTCGGGAACTGGTCAACGATCTGCTGAAAGACCTTTTTGGCTTCCGCTTTCTGCCCCAACTCCTGCCG
>JAMPYH010000291.1 GCA_023700785.1 Candidatus Zixiibacteriota bacterium | reverse complement strand
TCCGAAAGAACGAAATGTGGTGATCGAGGAGATCAAAAAAGATATGGACGCCCCTGGCGCGCCGGCTGAGGAGTTCTTCACCGAGAAAGCGTACGGCATGACTGATTTTGGCCGCCCGGTACTTGGCTACAAGCCGTTCATCGAAAATATCCCGCGTGAGGCGATCGTCAGCTATTGGAAGACGTATTACCAGCCGGGGAATATGATCGCGCTTCTGATCGGGGATTTTGAGAGCGCGGCGATGAAACAGAAGGTAGCGTCGATTTTCGGCGCCGTTCCGGCGGCGGAATCGTCCGTCGCGCCGTTTGCGGAATCTCACCTGACCGGTCAACAGCGTTTTGATACTGTCGCGAATGTGACGTCGGCCTATGTCAATTTCTCGTTTGAGGCTCCCCGTTTTGGTGATACGTCTTACCTGCCGATGGATCTCCTGGCGCAATATCTCAGCCTTGACGAGATCTCTCCGCTCAAGCAGGCATTGACCGGGGGCGAGCCGCTGGCAACTGAGGTTGGAGTTTCGCTAACCACATATCCCGGCCTGTCCCGATTGGATATCAATGTTGTCTCTGAAAAGCCGGAGAATCGGGAGCTGATCGTCGAGGCAGTCCTGACTACGCTAAGATCGCTCGGCTCGCTCGAAGCGGATATCGATGTCGGCGTGATAGACGGCATAAAGACCTCAGTCCGCGCGCAGGATATCTACAACGCCGAAAAACTCCATTACTATGGTTTTATGATCGCGCCGATGTTAATGACCGGCGGATGGGAGTTTATCCAGAAATATCCGGACCTGTTGGACGCGGTCACGCCGAATCAGATGTTCAACGCGGCGCGCCAATGGCTGGAAGATCCGAACTACGTGGTGACGACAGTCATCCCAAACGCTGACTCCGCCCAGGTCGCGTATCAACCTGCGGGCATGACGGCCGATGAGGTCAAGGCGCATTTTGCGGCAACGACTTTTCCGGTCTTTGACGGCCAACCGACCATTCCGCTGGAATATCCATCGACCGACTCGGTATCGTTGAGCATCGCCCAGAACGCGACATTTGCGCGTCGAACCTTGGACAACGGATTGACACTCCTGATCAAATCAAGCCCTGACTCAAAAGTATTCGCTATTAACGCGCTGGGGAAAAATCGCTCGGCCAACGAACCGGATTCGCTGTTGGGGATAACCGATTTTGTCAATCACTGCCTGGAAAAGGGGAGCAGCACACGGAGCGCGACCCAACTCTCCAAGGACCTCGCGCGCATTGGGGCGACCGTGACCCTGTACGACAACCCCTGGATCCCCTATGACGATCGCTACACGACGCCGCAGTTTTCGTTCTTTAAGTTTGAAACCATCGACCAGTTCGCGCCGGACGGGATGGCGCTTTTCGCGGATATGCTTCTCCAACCCGCGTTTGACAGCTCGGAAGTTGAGAAGATCCGTCAGTCGATGCTGGGAGTTCTCGGCAGAGAAGCGACCTCGCCCAACTCCGTGGCAAAATCTCTGTACTACAAGACTCTCCTTGGCCGCACCGGTCTCGGCAAACCGGTGATGGGGACCATGCAGACGATCGGACAGATAACACCTGACGACCTGCGGTCGTATCACGCACGATTCTACTCGCCGAATAATGTCATCCTCGCGATCGCGACCAGCAGGGATACCAGCGAAGTGATCGGCTGGGTGGAGCAGTATTTCGCGACACGCTCGCCGAATGCGAACGTGGTTGCGTCCGTTGCCCCGCCGGAGCCGTTGGTGCTCAGTCGGCAGGAGCATACCGAATTAAACAAAGAGCAGATCGGCATCTACTTTGGCGGGCAGTTGCCCGGCGCGAATGATCCGAGCGCGGTTTCGCTCGAGGTCGCGCTTTCGGTCCTCTCCAGCAGGTTGTGGGGGAATCTGCGGGAGCGGCAGGGACTTGCCTATTCCGTCGGCGCAGGCGGCGCGTTCGACCGGAACTTTGGATGGTGGTATTGCTCAATGGGGACTTCAGCGGACAAGTTCCAGCAGGCATACGATGGCATCATTCTGGAGATCGACAAGCTCAAATTGGATGGGCCGACC
The DNA here is from genome assembly GCA_023700785.1 of Candidatus Zixiibacteriota bacterium. Taxonomy (GTDB): domain Bacteria; phylum Zixibacteria; class MSB-5A5; order GN15; family FEB-12; genus FEB-12. The sequence goes on along the minus strand of JAMPYH010000291.1, from coordinate 1,419 downwards.
GAACTTGAACTCAAGCAGACGCGAAATCAAATTTGGGGACGGCTGATGTCGGCCAAACTCTCGCGCATTAATCAGGCCTACTACATGGCGGTAAACGAATATCTGGGGCGGGCTCCGATGTACGACCCTGAGTATCTCAGCGCATTGACCAAAGTTGACCTGCAGTCGGTCGCTCAAGCGATGCTGAAATATATCCGCACGGATGCCACGGTGCTGGCTACCGCAGGCAAACGCGGCGGAGACTAAACCCCGCCACCAGCGTGAAATGAAAAAGGGCAGGTCTCAAAACCTGCCCTTTGCGTTCTTACTTTGGCAACGAAACGTTAGCCCTTCCTTTTCAGTCCCAATCCGGTAATGGCCGCGGGGATCAGATGCTTCCGGTGCATGATATGGAAGACCACCGCAAACGCGATATAAGCGATGGCGACTTCGATCCGGATCCCTTCAAAAATGAACTGAAGCATAAACAATCCAAGCAGCAGCAAGCCCTCCCCCCTCCCGAGATTGAGATTGACAAGCACGGCAACGGCAAAAAGCGACTGAGCCGCGGTCAGCCAGAGCTCATGCACCTGCTTGTCGTCGAGAGTGAATGTCACTATCTGGCCCGCCGAAAGTGAAAAGACCAGTGGTATGGTGCCGATCAGCAGGGTCCATTGATTTACTTTGGATGAGATCAGCGCCTTGAGCGCCGAACCGGCCGCGCCGCGTAATGTCCAGGTCGCGGCGATAATGAACTCGGGCGACTCAGAGGCGATCGGCGCCAGCCACTGCACCAACAGGAAGCGGTCAATACCCAGCGTTGCTCCCATTTCGACCAGCGACTCCGCGAACGGCTCCGCCACGTAAAAGATCACGATCCCAGCGAACAAAAACAGTCCGCCGGTTGCCAACCTTCGTTTGGCGGTTCTCATATTCGCGATGATCTTGACCGGCCCGACCAGATCCGGTTCGGCCGATTCCATCTGGGCCGCGCGACGAGTGTACAGCGCGAAAATTGTGACAAGTATCAGGGTATCGATGACAGTCAGGCTTCCCTTGAGCGGGATCGTGAACGAGTAAATGGTCGCCATCGCGAGATAGAAGATCTCGACCCGCTGGCTCTCATCGAGGATGATCGCTTTTTTCTTTTTCGCCAGCACATAGAGAAAGAGTATGAACGGCCAGCCGAGGCCGACCAGCATTCGGTTCGCGCCGGTCATGTTGGCGATGGCGTAGTGATGCCATTCGTTCACCTCGGGGTAGCCTTGCCCCGCTTTCCAGGTAAACACAAAGTCCACGGCATATTCCGGAAGTACCGCGATCAGCGCGAGAATCGCGACGGCCAGTGATTCAGAGATATCGATCTGCGCGGCCTCAGCCGCCCAGGAGAGCATAAACGCCGCGCCAAAGACCGCGACACCAAACGTGATCGTACCGATC
>JAMPYH010000015.1 GCA_023700785.1 Candidatus Zixiibacteriota bacterium | reverse complement strand
GCGCGTGCTTTCAGACCGACACCGGTATTAGCGAAACCGGCGGCGAGTGCCGATGAACCAAGCAGCGCGAGGGCCAGGACTGAAGCAACAGCGATTCGACGAATCCCCATCCTAGTCTCCATGAGCTATACACATACCATTAAATTCAGGTGATAATTTGAGGGCACACCGAGGTGTGCGGCGGGACGCATTCCGTGGCAATCTATTCATCAACCTATCGTAGTTCACCAACATGCACACCCAACACGTGTGCGCCTATCATTCCTCAAAAAAACAGAGTGACAAGGTACAGTCGGGCTCCCCAATTGTCAAGCGGCATCGGGCCAAATGTGGAAACAGGTGGAGCGAATAACCCACTATACGGACGCCACTTATCTCATCCAGAGCAGAGACGCACAGCAGGCCGGTCTGTGAAACGGACAGGGCGATTTTTTCGGCGTAAAACTTAAGAAAACTCAACCAGGTTGCGCACGTTGCACTTAGTCGCCTCATCCGGCCGGCAGACTGCCGTTGACGCGGCTCGAACTGCCGCCTGATCTTTCGCCATAACGGAAGAGATTTCCGAATTGGCCGGCATTTCGTGCCTATATCGTCGGCAAGCCCCAACCAACCCGAATCAATTTGAATCAGTGATTGTCTTGAATCCCAACGAGTTGCATGGGCAGTAATAATGCTGGCATCACCCTTGCTAAAGCAACGGTCGAGAGAGCGACAGGATGTCGCGCCACCCTTAGTTGCTATAGGAAGGTGACTATGCGAAAACTGCTTCTACTGATCATTCTGGTGATCATACTGGTTTCTCTGAACTGGTTCACCAAGGCGAATGCCGCGGAACTGGGACAGATGAGCGACGACGATAAAGCGGCGTTGCTCCAGAAATACCAGTCGATGGCCCGGGAACGGGATGTCTCGACCCCGACCTATGAGACTCCCCAATTGTATGACTCTGCTTCGCTTGTCCGCAGACCCGAAGGAGGGTCATCCACACCGATACCTCGACCCCCTAAAGACGGGACAACCGCGCAACGCGCGATCAGCCAGTTCGAAGGGTCCAACGCACAGGATCGATCGCTACAGAGCTTCGACGATCTCGCGCCGTTTGGGCTGGAGCTGTTCAACGGTCCGCGCGAATCGGCGCCGCCTGATGATATCGCTTCCGCCGGAGATTACATTCTCGGCCCCGGCGATAATATCGTGATCAGCCTCTGGGGGCGCGTCGAAGGCGAGTACAATCTGACAGTCGATCGCGAAGGGAAGATATTCGTACCAAAAGTCGGCGAGTTGACAACCTGGGGGAAGACACTCGACGATTTCCGGTCGTACGCGCGGAATCGATTTTCAACGGTTTATTCCGAGTTTCAATTAAACGTCTCGTTGGGAAAGATCCGGTCGATCCGCATCTACCTGACCGGCGAAGTGAACCGCCCCGGAGCGTACACGGTATCGTCGCTGACATCGCTGTTCAACGCGCTTTATCTGGCCGGCGGTCCCAATGAGAACGGCTCCATGCGGGATATTCGGCTGATGCGCGGCGGCAAGCAGCTCGCGTCGATGGATCTGTACAAATTCCTCCTGCAGGGGGACAACAGTTCCGATCTACGACTTGAGTCCGGCGACGCCATCTTTGTGCCGGTGGCGGGCACCCGTGTGGCCATTCGCGGCCAGATCCGTCGTCCGGCGATCTATGAATTAACGCACAACGAGACCTCGCTTGAGTTGGTTACTTTGGCCGGCAATGCCCTGCCGGAGGCCCATCTCGATCGAGTTCTGCTGGAGCGGATCTCCAAAAAGGCGGAATGGCAGGTTCTGGATCTCAATCTCAACCCGGCGAGCGGCGACAAGGTGACCGATATCGAACTGACCGACGGTGACCGCCTCACGGTCTATTCGATCTTCGATTTCAAAAAAAATATTGTCTCGGTTGCCGGACAGGTGAAGCATCCCGGCGTGTATGAACGAAGCGACTCATCCCGGGTGCTCGACCTGGTGATGCGCGGAGAACTTCAGGAATACGATGTTTACTTCGAGCGCGCCGATCTGTTCCGCCGTTTCGCGGACTACCGCACAGAAGTTATTTCGGTGGACCTGCGGGCGATCATCGCGGGGGACAGCAGCCAGAATGTGTTGCTGAGCGACCGCGATTCACTGCATATCTATCGAATCCAGGAAATCGAACGCGACAAATTCGTATTTATCGGCGGCGAGGTCGATCGCCCGGGAAACTACCCGCTTTATGACAAAATGACGGTTGGCGACCTGATCTTCCTGGCCGGTTCGTACACCCGGGCCGCTTCACGGTTGCGGGGGGAGATCGCGCGAATTGATTCGCTCGGCAACGTGGATCTCGAATATATCGACCTGAATGACCAGACCAGCCTGAGCGCTGAATTGGATGATGATGACCGGGTCTATATCCGCACCATTCCCGAGTGGCGGTTGCATCGCACGGTAAAACTTGACGGCGAAGTGATGTTCCCCGGCGAGTATGTGATGTCCTCGCGAGAGGAGACACTCTCCGGGCTGCTCAAGCGCGCGGGCGGATTCACGCGCAACGCCTTCCCGAAAGGCGCCGTCTTCGAGCGGAGATCGATCAACCGGAAGCTGGACCAGATGCAGGTGGCGAAAGTGCTGGAAAACAGCGCGCCGATCGTGCAGGATTCAATGGGCCGCCTTCACACCGAACTGATCGTTAACTATGACTCAACACAGGTAAATCGGATCATCATCGATCTGGACAAAGTGCTGAGATCCAATGGCAATACTGGTGATCTGGTACTTCAGCCGGGCGACCATATCCATATCCCGCCGATCCCTTCGGGCATCAGCGTGATCGGCGCCATAGGCGCGACCGGCACCATCAAGTTTTCAGAAGGGCGCGATGTACGCCACTATGTACGGCAGGCGGGGAACTTCACCCCACGCGCCGATAAAAAGGGAACGCGCCTGATCAAGGCGAACGGCGCGGTCTATTCCGGCGGCGATGTGCTGGGCAAGCGGGTCGACGAAGGGGATGTGATCGTGGTCCCGGCGAAGATCGAAAAGGAATCAAACTGGCTGAAGACCGCGACCACCGCGCTGGCGGCGACTTCGAGCATTCTCACCACCGTGCTGGTGATAGACAAATTATAGAGAATACGCAGATCTCTTAGCAGTTCACTCTCCACACTCTCACCTTCCTACCGCCATCGGAGCGACGGAAACGTCGCTCCGATGGTTTTTTTGTTTGCGCTGCGCCCCGAAGAATCTTCCCGCCCGAACGGAAAGATCTGCCCGAAAAGCGTGTGACGACTGCGCGACCGTTCGCTCGCACAGACCGTTTCACCACTGTTTCAGATTGAAATACAAGAGCTTAGAGGGCCAGTACCAGATTTACCTCAACTCGGCATGGCACTTGAGATAACAGTTCTCAGAGAAAACCCAACATGGATGTTGAAGGAAGGATCTGACAGATGCGTTCAATCTCAACCATCGACCACCAGCAGGTCACTGACCTGACTCGCACTCTCGGGCGCCGCCTGATGGTGACCCCCGAATCGATCTACCCGTTCATGGATTTTGACGACCTGATGCCGGAGCTGCTCAAACTGGTCACACACAGATGCGATCGGATCATTGGCGGCGGGCATCTTTCGCCGGACATACTGATCGCGGCTGATCGAGCCAATCTACACTTGCATGAAGTCCTCTCTGTGTCGCCGTTCAGTCTCGACTGCGACAACATCGCGTCGCAGGTTACATCGCCCAAGGATATCATTTATATCTCCAACCCGAATCGAGCGACCGGGGCAAACGTCGGTCTGGCCGACCTGCGGCATCTGCTGGAACAGATCCCGGACGGCATCCTGATCGTTGACGAGTACTATTACGATTACTACGGCATCACGGCCATTCCGCTGCTTCAGCAGTTCTCGAATGTCGTGATCCTTCGCTCCTTCGCGGCGTCATTCGGCGTAGGCTCCGCCGAAGCCGGATTCGTGGTGGCGTCGCCAACCATCATCGAGCATTTGGCGGAACTCTGCAATAACCGGGCAATTACCGCGACGAAATTTCGCGTCCTGGCGACCACGCTGGAAAACGATCAGGCGCTGAACAGCCGTTTGCGGCTGCTGCATGATGAAATGCTTCGCGTCTCGACCATCCTGACGCGTCAGGGGATCCAGAACCGGATCACGGCCGCCGATTTTCTGCTGATCCGAGTGGCGGATATCACCGCCGCGGGCAACCAACTCGCCAAACACAAAGTGCAATTTGATAATCTCGACGGTTACCCGCAGCTCAAGGGATACCTGCGCTATAAGGTGCAGTCGGAATCAAGCAATGACCTGCTTATCAACGCGTTCGCGAAGATGCCGCTGGAACATTATCGCATCGCCGGGGTCGATCTCCGAGTCACCACGTTGAAACGACCCACGGAAGTTGTCGTCGAAGATCCGGTCATTCATCATGTCGGCACGCGACATCCGGTCCCGGAATCCAGCGCGAAAGCCAACAGGAAAGGTTCACGCCCCACTCAAGTCACACGCTAGATCAATTCGGAAACTGTCAGGCTATTTGATGAGCGAAAGAAACTATGATCACACGAGTTGACAGCAAGCCGGATCTGGATCAGCTGATCCCTTCGGCGCATACCGGCGATACTGTTACTGATACTCTCGGTATCCGGACAGAAGGTCGATGTCCGTTCGAGCCGAACCCTCAATCTGATAGCGGGCGCCAGCCTCTGTTTGAGGAACCAGTCGCGATTCGAGACACCGGATTCCGCAGTTATCTCCACAATCTCTGGCTGCTGCTCTGCGGCGAGACCGGCGCGATAATCGTATCGTTGGTCTCCCTCGCCGCGGCGGCACGTTTCCTGCGGTCCGCCGGCCCTTGGCTGCTGGAAGCGATGGTGGCGGTCATCCTGATACGATTCGCCGCGAGTTTCACCAAGCAACATCGGGCGGTGCTCAACGCACGGCTCTTGCGCACGCATCTGCGCGCGATGCTGGCAGAAGAGACAGCGGTGGCGCTCGTGTTTCTCGCCGGCTGTTATGTAATGCGCTGGCCGATCGGTCATGTCACCGCCGCGCTCTTTCTCGCGCTGAACCTGACGGCGCAGGCAGGGCTGATGATCGTCACCCGGTCGGCGTCACGCTGGATGACCTCACTTCGCTCATCGCACAAAAATCATCGGTACGAACGGCAGGCGGTGATCGCCGGCACCGGACCAAAAGCAACCAAGGTGGCTGATGCCATCATGAAAGCGCCGGAACTGGGCACGCATCTGTTAGGGTTTCTCGACTTCCACAAATCCGGTTTCTGGCGCTATCATGATGCGCCGCTCATCGGCCATCCCGATTCATTGGAGCGGATAATCCTCGAGGGTCAGGTTGACGCGATCTTTATCGCCCTCGAGCCGGAGGATATTCCCCGCTCCGCGCACGTGTTCGCGATAGCCGAACGGACCGGCGTCGAGATCTACCTGATGCCGGATATTTACCAAACGACCCTCTCGCGTCCTTCGTTGGCGCATCTCAACGGATTCCCTGCCCTGGTCTATCGAACCACGCCGGAAGACCGTCTGTCGATGCTTCTCAAGTTCGCGCTGGACAAAGTCGGCGCCATGATCGGCCTCCTCCTGACAGCGCCAGTCATGCTGGCAGTGGCGATCGCTATCAAGTTTGATTCCCCGGGGCCGGTGTTTTTCAGGCAAGAACGCGCGGGTTTGAACGGGCGGCGTTTTCCGCTCTACAAATTCCGCACGATGTGCGTCGATGCCGAGGAGCGGAAAGCGGATCTCACCGAACGGAATGAGATGTCCGGGCCGGTTTTCAAGATCAAGGCGGATCCGCGCGTCACCAGGCTCGGCAAATTCCTGCGCAAGTATTCCATCGATGAGTTGCCGCAACTCTTCAATATTTTGCGCGGCGAGATGTCTTTGGTCGGCCCACGCCCGCCGTTGCCGGCCGAGGTCTCCAAGTATGAAGCGTGGCAGCGAAGAAAACTATCGGTGAAACCCGGTCTTACCTGTCTCTGGCAGGTAAATGGACGGAACGCCATCGATTTTGAAGATTGGATGCAGCTCGACCTCGAGTATATCGATACCTGGTCGTTGATGCTCGACGCCAAGATCCTGGCGAAGACCGTGCCGACCGTGCTGAAAGGGTCCGGGCACTAAGGCGGAGAGTATGAAACAACGCACGCGTTCCACCCTCCTATTTGCCTTTCTGGCAATGCCGATTGCCGCAAACGCGGCTACGGGTGTGCTTCCCGCCGGTCAGCGTGAATTTTCGTTTATCTATGATCGGATGGCTCGCGCGCAGGCATTGTCGCTCGACAGATCTGATTATCAGCTCGGACCATACCGACTTGATCAGGCGCCGATAGCGTCAACCCCTTTCGATGTCATCACCTCTGTTTCCGGCTATCAATTAGCGATCCTGTCGTCAATAGGCGAGAGTTTCCGTTCGTCGCGCGAGGCGCGGCCGATAGCGCGCGAAGCGATCCGGGGCGGCGTGGCACTCCGCCCGATGGAGAAGATGTTTGTGTATGGCAATTTCGCGCTCGATGAGGAGATGGCGAAAGATCCGTCGTATCTCGGTAAAAAATGGCGGGGACTTGCCGGCGATGTCGAACAGGCGTTTGTTCACTGGCAGACCGAGCGCTTTGACCTGACCGCCGGGCGATTCGCGTCATTCTGGGGAAGCGAGCGATCGTTGATTCTGGGGCCGAATGTGGCTCTCGATGGTGTCGGTTACAGTTTTCGCTGGGGGAAGATAACCCTCTCTTACCGGCTGGCGCGGCTAGATCCGCTGAGATATTGGCAGGACAGCGCGCAAGTAGTCGAGAATCGGTTTTTTGCCGGACACCGGTTTGATATTCATCTGAACAAGCATCTGCGCATCGGCCTGTTTGAGACGGTCATCTTCGGCGGCGAAGGTCGTCAAATAGAACTATTCTATCTCAATCCGCTGATATTTTTCCACGGATCGCAGGTGAATGAGGGAGCCAACGACAACACCTTTGTCGGGTTCGATTTCAGTTTCAAGCCAAAGGTCGGTCTGCATTTCTACGGTCAGGTGATGGTTGACGATATGCAGATAGAGTCAAAGTCGCAGTCCGACCAGGAGCCGGATGAGATCGGGCTGATGACCGGCTGTTATCTGGCCGACATCGCTCCCCAGTGGGATCTCAATCTTGAATACAGCCGTGTCACCAACTGGACATATAATCAGGCGCTTCCGCGCAATCGCTATCTGTTCAAAAACGAGTTGATCAGCGCCGCGCCCGGCACTGATTTCGACCAGGCGACACTCAAGCTAACTCGCTGGCTTTCGGATAGAATGGCGTGGTCGCTCAATTCCGCGTATCTCCGACAAGGCGAAGGGAACGTGGCCGAAGATTGGTCCGAACCCTGGATGCAGGTTGAAGGGTCGTATAGTGAACCGTTTCCAACGGGCGTGGTCGCGAAGACCTTGACGATCTCACTCTCGCTGAAAGGCTACTTCCGCAACCTGGCGGCGTTTGATATCGAAGCCGGCCTAGACCGGATCGACAATTTCGCGCACCGGGCAGCCGACAACCGGAGTCTCCCTTTCGTTCGTATCAATTGTTCCGCGCTTTTTTCGACCGTGATCAACGCCGAGTAGGCGGATCTCGCTGATTGACTTTTCTCAAACCTTTTCACACAGCCGCTGTTACACCGGTGAGGATCTTATTGATGCCCGGCCGATCTGATGGTATGCTTGGGACGGCCAGAATTGAGCGAGGAAATGAGATGCACCAGACCGCCGGATCGCGACCGAGTAATCACCTGATACACGAAAGCTCCCCCTACCTGTTGAGCCACGCGCACAACCCGGTCAACTGGTATCCCTGGGGCGAAGAAGCGCTCTCCCGCGCCAGGGCCGAGAATAAGCCGATCTTTCTTTCAATCGGCTATGCCGCCTGCCACTGGTGCCACGTGATGGAACGCGAGTCGTTCGAGAACGAACAGATCGCGGCGCTGCTCAATGAGAAGTTCGTCAGCATCAAAGTTGACCGCGAGCAGCGACCGGATATCGACCATATCTATATGACGTTCACGCAGGCGATGACCGGCCAGGGAGGGTGGCCGATGTCGGTCTTTCTGACGCCGGAGCTGAAGCCGTTTTTCGCGGGGACCTATTTTCCGCCGGATAATCAGCATGGTCGCCCTGGATTTGGCTATATCGTCACTGAACTTGCCAGCGCCTACGCGGAAAACCGATCGCAGATCGTTGAGTCCGCCGACGCGATCTACGACGAGATATACCGGCACGTCAATATGACCGGCGACACGACACCGGTGAATGAGTCGATGCTCACCGCCGCGGTGAGCTATTTGATGCGAAGTTTCGATCACGCCAACGGCGGGATCGGCACCGCGCCGAAATTCCCGCACCCGATGGAGCTTTCACTTTTTCTCAGATATGGACGCCGCTCCGGTGATCTTACCTACCTGCTCGCGGCGGAGAAGGCGTTGCAGGGGATGGCGCAGGGCGGGATCTATGATCAGATCGGCGGAGGATTCGCGCGCTACTCGACCGACGCCAAATGGCTGGTGCCGCACTTTGAGAAGATGCTGTACGACAACGCGCTGTTGGTCACTACCTATGTTGAAGCGTACCAGATCACCGAGAACAAGTTGTATCGCAACATTGTCCGGGACACACTGGACTTCATGCTTCGAGAGATGACCGACCCCGGCGGCGGTTTTTACTCCGCGCTGGATGCTGATTCCGAAGGGGTCGAGGGAAAGTTTTATGTCTGGTCAACGGAGGAAATGAAGGAGATCCTGGGGAGCGATCACGAAGCGGTAGCGCAGTACTATAATGTGACCGCCGAGGGGAACTTCGAGGGGAAGAATATCCTCCACCTCACGCTGCAGTCTGAGCGAACGCGGGACAAGCTCGGCGATTCGGAGATGAACGCGCTGCTCGCTCGGGGCAATCAGAAGTTGATGGCCGCTCGCGCGAAACGAGTCCGCCCGCTGACCGATGATAAGATCGTTACGTCGTGGAACGGTCTTGCTCTCTCCGCGCTCTGCAAAGGATTCCAGATAACCGGCGAAAAGAGATTCCTGGAGGCCGCCATCGCCAACGCGGAGTTTGTGCGGCGCGAGCTGTTCCGGAATGGAATATTGACCCACGCTTATCGGGACGGTGTGCATTCGGAAGGGGAGTTCCTCGAAGATTACGCCTACTATCTGCGCGGGTTGATCGACCTGTATGAGTCGGATATAACCGGCGACAACGATCGCTGGCTCCAGTTCGCCATCGCGCTGGCGGATAAGGCACCGCAATTCACTGACGCGGATGGCCGCTTTTACCTGCGACCCGACAATCAGCCGGACCTGATCTTCAGGCCGAAGGAAGAGACCGACGGCGCGCTCCCGGCTCCCGGTTCGGTCATGTTGCTCGCATTGCTCAAATTGCATCGCGTCACCGAAAAAAAGGAGTACGGCGAATTGGCAGAGCGAGGCTTGCGCGCCATCTCCGGTCAGCTCGCGCGCTACCCCAGCGGGATGACAACCGCGCTGTTCGCCGTTGACTACTACCTGTCAGACAAGGTCGAGATCGTGATAGTCGGAGAGGGAGAGCCACGCGACCTGATGCTGCGTGAGGCATGGAAGCGATATATGCCGAATCGGCTGATCGCGTTTGCCGGCGACAAGCCGGGTTCATCGCCGCTGTTTGAAGGGCGTGGTAATACCGATGGCCGGACGCGCGGGTATCTCTGCCGCAATTCGGTCTGCACTCTGCCGGCGCTATCGGTTGAGGAGTTCCGCAAGAGACTTAGCGAGGTCTAATCGAAGGACTCGTACTTTGATCTTTTCCCCGTGAGCGAGCGTATCTCGATCTTCCAGACAGAGAGCGGGATCAGCACCGCGTCCTGGATCGGCCAATCGTCACGACCGGAATATTTCTTCATGATCGTCTGAACCGCCTGCCGCTTGTCGGCAATATCCCCAAGGAATGACACAGTTCCAAACCCGATAACGCTGAAATACTTCATCGACCAATTGCAGGCCTGCTCCGCCTGGTGCACTTCGGCGCGAATATCAACCTCAAAACAGACCTCGGGACTGACCCGCAGGATATCGAGCTTGGTACCTTCGGGCGCGGAATGAATAAAAAGAGAGTTCTGGTGGTAACCGAAATTGACCGGGATGAGGTACGGCCGACGATCGGCGTCAACCATCGCGACCCTGAGCACTTCCGCCTCGTGCAGGATACGGTCTATGGTCGCGCGATCGGTGATCTCTTTGTCGGTGCGCCGCATCCTCGTAATATAATCAATTCTGTCAATGGTACAATTGGATATCGCGGCGAGTTCATGTATCGATTGCGCAGGAATACCGGTTTCGAGTATAATGAGAACAGGTGGAACACGAACAGGGGCTGTTAATCACGCACAGGAGGATAAGCGTATGCCGAGAATAATTCATACAATTGTCATATCGCTGGCGCTCATTACGTTGGTCATGGCGGACGCGGCGGTGGCGCAACAAGCGGCGGAGCCGCCGATGTTGACCGATCCACGGATGGTGGTCATTCCAACCCGCACGGCGGCGGAGATCACTACCGACATGGAAAACGTTCGCGCGACACACTCGCTGGCGGAGATCCATCGCCAGCAGGCTGAAGAGCGCCTGGCCCGGATCGACGCCACGATCGATACGCGCAAAGCGGCGATCGACGAAGTCAACCGTCGAAAGGACGAAGCGAAGAGGGCTCAACGCCGGACCGAGGCGATCGCGCTCGATTTGGAGAAAAAGGCAAACGAACAGGCGGTTGATCTGCTCAAAAAGCTGAAAGACCTGCGTAAGGCGGAGGTTGAGGCAGCCAAGACCGAAGCTGAACTTGCGGACACTCAGCTGAAGACTCTTGGGCTGGAACTCGAGTTGGTGCGCAAGCGGATCGAGTATGATTCGCTCTATGTCGCCAGGGTGGGTGACCTCGCCTTGAGCACCCATCAGCAGGTGCTGAGGGAACTCGAAGTTCGCGTGTTGAAATCGCAGAAAGACCAGGCGGAGGCGACGCAGAAAGTCGCGTCCAAGCAGAAGGATATCATCACCCGCCGGACGAAACTTCACGAGGCCCAACTCAAGATGGGCATGCCGAGATAGGGCTTATCAGGAGCAGGAAAACAAAAAACCGGCGAGGAGAGCTTCCTCGCCGGTTTTTATTATCACTGTGTGTGGCAGACGTCTCGTCTGCCGCGTAATTCAGATTCTACCGCGGGATCTTCTCGCCGGTCATCGCTTCGATCTCGTCGAGCAGGTTTTTCTCCAGGTCAGCTTCATCCATGCGCGCGACGATCTCCCCCTTCTTGATAAGGATCCCCTTACCGGCGCCGCCGGCAATACCGACATCGGCCGCCGCCGCTTCACCGGGACCGTTGACCGCGCATCCCATGACCGCCACTTTGAGCGGCGCTTTGATATGCCGCGTCTTGGCTGAGATCGACTCCGCCAACGGGATCATATCAATCTGACATCGGCCGCAAGTAGGGCAGGCGATAACTTCGACTCCCTCGTTCACCAGCGCGCAACTTTGCAAGATCTGTTTGGCGACCCGCGGTTCATGGATCGGATCCGCCGCGAGCGAGACGCGGATAGTGTCGCCAATACCGGTCATCAGGATCGCGCCCAATCCGACCGACGATTTCACTGTGCCGGTCTCGAGGATGCCCGATTCGGTGATGCCGATATGCAGCGGATAGTCGCATCGCTGGCCGAGCATGTGATAGGCCCAGAAGGCGACCGTAGTGTTGGTCGATTTCACCGACAAGACGATATCCTGGAAGTTCATATCTTCGAGTATCGCGGCCTCGCGCAGGGCGGCTTCGACAAACGCTCGCGGATCATCATGGCCATACTGCTCGAGCAGGTCTTTTGGAAGTGAACCGGAGTTCACGCCGATGCGTATCGGCACACCTCGTTCCTGCGCGGCTTTGGTCACTTCGCGAACTTTCCATTCCGCCCCGATATTACCGGGATTGATCCGGATCTTGTCGAACCCGGCTTCGATCGCCTTCAGCGCCAGCTTGTACTGGAAGTGGATATCCGCGACAATCGGTTTATTGGGGATCTGGTCCTTGATCGCTTTCAGGCAGTCACCAGCCTGGTGATTAAGCACCGAGATCCGGACAATATCGCACCCGGCGTCGAATAATTGCGTGATCTGGCCGACTGTCGCCGCAACATCGCGGGTATCAGTAGTGGTCATCGACTGGATGGCGATGGGGAAACCGCCGCCGATCAGGACATCACCAATCTTGACAGCGCGGCTCTTGCGTCGTTTTATAGGATAGGAAAGTTGTAAGTCCATATCGATATTAGCGTTGAGTTATTCGAACCATAGACCCATAATGTAGATATTTTAGCATGCTTGGCAACCGAAAGTTGAACATCTCATGATCTGGCTCAAACGGCTCCTGCCGGTTCTGGTGATCCTCCTGGCCTGGTATGGCTGGAGGACGTACAGTGCGTCGCGAGCCGAACAAGCCGCCGCGCTCGATCTCAGGAACGCGGATATCACCGCCAGGGTTTGGGTTGCCTCCGCGAACCTCCGCTCCGACGCGCCGGCCTTTCTCGCGTATCGCGATTCGCTCCTGTCTGCCAATAACATAACCACCGATGAACTGTTCCGCTATCTCGATCTCTTCGAGCGTGACATGGAGCGCCAGTTCGCGTTCTCACAGTTGGTGAGCAAGAAGGTCGATTCCATGGTGCGGGTAGCGGATTCGCTCCAAAAGATCGAGCCGGCTAAACCAAAGACCGATACCGCGCTCGGCGCGCCGGCCGCCCCTTCTCTTCTCCCGCCCGACTCGGCGCTGCTCAACTCAACTTCAGAAGCAGAGTCACGATTACCTGTGCCAGAATGATCCTGGCGAACTTCGACGCCGAATAGACGGTTGCGTACCAGAAATTCGTGAGTTTGTTTTGCGACTGCTGCCTGGCGCAGGCTAGACAGGCCGGCTGGGTTTATATGCCGGACATCATCCCCATCACCGCCGCCACGCCGAAAGAAAATCCAAACAGGCGGATCGAGCCGATCAGATACCCCAGACCGATCACCGCAAACAGCAGGAGCAGATGATTCCCCGCCAGTGGATCGGTGAGACTTTCCATCGGCTACTGCTCGGCTTCTACCTTTGCCGCGGAGGATTTGGAAAAGCGATGCCTGATAAACTCGATGGCGATAGGGATGACAGAGATCCCAACTATGCCGAGCGCGATCAGGCCGAAGTGGTCTTTGACCAACGGGTGCTGGCCAAAAAGGTAGCCGATCAGCGCGAACGACGAGACCCAGAGGATCGCGCCGACCACAATAAAGAAGAGGAACTTCCGAAGCGGCATTTTGCCGACACCGGCAAGGAACGGCGCGAAGGTTCGCACTATCGGCACGAATCGCGCGAGGACCATGGTCTTGGCGCCGTATTTGTCGTAGAAACGCTGAGTCTTTTCGACATATTTCGGCTTGAAAATCCGGCTGTTGCTTTTAAGCACGCGCGCGCCAAGTTTGCGGCCGATAGTGTAGTTGAGCGAGTCGCCGCAGATAGACGCGCAGACAAGCAGCGGATAGACGATCTCGATGCGCAACGCGCCGGCGCCGGAAAGCGCTCCCGCCGCGAACAAAAGTGAATCGCCGGGTAAGAACGGCGTCACGACCAGACCGGTTTCGCAGAAGATCACGAGGAACAGTATCAGATAGGTCCAACTGCCGTAATGCTGGATGATCTCCAGCAGGTGGTCGTCCAGGCGCAAAAACAGGTCGAGAACGGACTGTATGAATTCCATTGAGTACTTATACCAACTTAGCAAAGAAGGCAGGAGACTATCCCGCCTTCGGGAGGGAAACGTAGCTCAGTTTTAGCGGCAAGGCAAGGGAAAACGGGTCACCGACGCTCTGTGACCTGGTGGAACTTGATGTCGTTGAAATGCTTGGCGACCAGAAGAAAGCGGCGAGCCCAGGCTTGACCGGAATCGCCGCATACCTGCTTGACGGTGGGAGATCGCTACGACGCGAACTTCTTGATCATCTCCTGGATGATCCGCATGTGACCTTCCTCAAATTTCGCCAGATCCCGGAAGATCTTTTTCCCTTCGTCCGAAGTCGTCCTCCCCGCCTCCCGTTCGAACAGTTCAAACGCCTCAACTTCGAGACGGTAGGCGATGTCGAGGATCGTTTTTATCGAATCAGCGGCATGTACTTCCTTGATCAGGTCGCGGTGCACGTCGGTCATATCTTCGCCGATCTCCGGGAGCCCCTCGCGTTTCAGGATATCCGCGGTGCTGATCCATTTCTCGGATCTGATCAGTGAATGATGCTGACCTTCGAGGATCTGGAAATGCATCTTTTCCTCGAATGCCAGTTTCTCGAGCACATCTTTGAATTGCTTTGCCTGCGTCTTTTTGGATGCCTCAATATAGAACACATACGCGGCGGTCTCGGACTGGATCCCGGCCGTCAGCGCCATGAGGACTTGTTGATCTACTGGTGTCATGACAGTCTGCCTTTATTTCCAAGCGTTATCTTGCCGTATCATCGACTAGCGCAACCAAATTAGTGAATTAGCGGTCGAAGTCAAGTTGCGCGTTTCCGCCTCCGGTAAAACACTACCCCATGGTAGATTATCCACCATGGGGTAATGCATGATCTTTGGCCGGATCTACGGGCAGTCGGGGAGGACCGGCTTCGGCGTAACGGTCAAATAGGATATCAACAACGACAGGTCGGAGAGGTCAATGCTCGATGCTCCGTTTACGTTCGCTTCACTGCCGCATCCGAGCGACGGCTGCGGCGTAGTGGTCAGATACGCGATCAGCAACGAAAGATCGGAAAGGTCCAGTCCGCCAATGCCATTCACATTCCCACGCGCGCCTTCGCAGCAGACCAGCGCGTCGCACTCATCGGGGATGCCGTTTTGATCCGCGTCGGACGAGATGAGCATCGCAAGGTCAGTGGCATCGGCGAGATTGTTGTTATTGCAGTCAGGCCGGATGGTCCAGCTGAATTGCTCCGATTCTTCGCTTAGGCGCATCATGCCGGTGGGATAACTGACGGTCAATGCTAGGTTGTCTCCCTGCAAAGTACCGTACTGCTCAAGTTGCCGCCAATCGAGCGAGAGCGTCTCGGTTGTTTCCGCGAGGATCGAATCGTTGATCTTCCACTGGTAGGTCAATCCGGCAAACGGGATCGGGTCAACGGAGAAAAGATTGTCGCTCCAGCGAATAAGCCGGCTACTCCCGACGGCGGGAGCGGCGGCATCGATCAGGCTGGTGCGATTAAAAAAGCCCTTCAGATGCGCCTCGCGACAGACCGGATCAAGCGGCACACCCAGCGACCGCATCAGGCAATTATACCACGGACGGTATATGCCGCTGGTCAGATAGCGCGCTCCCTCGAAGGTTCCGACTGAATTGAAATATTGCGAAGTCGCCGGAGTGGGAAGCGGTGTGCCCGGTTCAACCCAGGCGAGCCATTTGAGGTTTGGACCGAATGCATCGTAATCAACATTCGGCTCGCCATCGCCCGGAGGAAATCCAGGGTAGGCGGAAGTGTATTCGTCGGCCAGACCGGCGAAAGTATGCCCGAGTTCATGCAGCACTACTTGTGGGCCGGCGCTATGCGCTGATACTACTGAAACCGCGCCGCCGGACCCGCCATACTTCGTAGAATTGACCTGAATTACCAACTCATCCCACATGCCCGGGCCGACCAGCGCGTCGGCGGCATTGACCGCGCGGTAATAACCGGGATCATCAACCGCGAGTAAACGCTCTATTCCCGCCACCCAGAAACTGGAGTTGAAATAAGTATCTCTAAACGTGCCATACGGGTCGTGATCCGCTCCATCCTCGTTACTCTCGACATCGATCCGATAGATGTTGGTGCCGTTAAACATCACGTTCCACGGTACTGTCGCGCTGAACGCTGAAACCAAAGTGCCGACATGCGAGGCGTATATCCCCGACGCTACGCTCGCCGGAGTGTAGCCATCACCCAGTATCACGATCACGAGTCGATTATTATCCGGCCCGGTGTCACGGATCTTGGTGACACCGATCGGCCCCTGTGTCGGGCTCTGCCGCACAACCTGTAGTGGAAGGGTGACGCTTTGGAACTCAAACGACGTCGGAACTTCGATTCCCTCCGCGCGGATCATCGGCGCGGCCGCGACTGTCAGTCTCAGTTGCGCGGGATCAAGATCGGCGGAAGGTCCTTTCACGCGCACCACGACAACATCGTGTGACGGCATAACAACTTCGCACGCGGCCGAATCCACGATCGCGACCCGACGGCCAAGCGGCATGATCAAATGCGAATGGGCGAGAATCGCTCCGGAGGCGTCCAGCCAGTCAGCTTCGTAGCTCAACCTCACTGGCGCGCCGATCAGGCCGGGCGTAGTGATCGCCTTTCTGCTTTCGGCGATCGGCGCTGCCTGGCGGATCGTCAAGCCGTCGGCGTTGTACTGAAAGACGATCTGCCAATTGTTATCAGCAATCCCCGAATCAGCGGAAACCGGAACGACTAACAGCGTGCACAGAAGAAGGCAGGAGAAGATCAAAGCGCGATGCATGAAAATACCCTTACAGCCGGTTAGTACTCGTTTGCTCAATATAGCACGAATGGGCTATTTTCGAAGCTCGAAATTTCCCGCTCTCACCGTTTTTCATCCGAACGGCCACCGGTCACCCGATGGCCATTCTTGAACGACACATATATGGTTAACTCGATACTTACGGGCAATTCGGCAGG